>JAKSRV010000021.1 GCA_024403435.1 Lachnospiraceae bacterium | reverse complement strand
TCTCCTGCAGTCGCTCCGCCCCAAGCTTATACTTCCAAGCTACTCTGCTGCTTCCCGCACATCCCCACGAAGGACTGATGGTAGCTATTGTATCCCCTTTTTCCAAATGCACAGACTTAATCATTTTATCTTCCCAAACACAAACCTATAACTCTAATTATACTAAGCAGTACGAGCGGACAACATATTATAGATAAAGCCATACCTACTGCAGCTAACTTTTTTGCAACATCCATAGGCTTGTAATAATAAGCAGTTATCTCCTTAAATTTCTTTTCAAAACCAAATACTATAATTGAAAATACGAAGATAGGAAACACCATTCCGAGAATGGCAAATACAGTGGCTATTCGTGCACATTTTACAGCCTCCGGTCTGTCCTTGGGTTCAATATGCGATGGCATACTGTAATAATTTGCGGAATTATAGCAACCAAACAACACATAATTTTTAGGATCCCACCCATTCCCGTAATATCTTCTTTTCGATGTTTCTATATCCTCAAAAGTTTCTACTGCGGTTTTTTCAACCTTGCCGTCTATATTTCTGAACCAATATACGCTGCGCTCATCATTCGCTCTGATAAACTTAATCTCTCCGTTTATCTCCACAAAGGCAGTATCATTTTCCAAGGCCAGTCCTGTCATTTTCTTATCCGGCAACATGGCATCAAAGCTGTCTCTTCCCTCTTCGTTGTAATGAGGGCAAAACGCATAATGATGTATATCCAACATTCCTTCTACAAAAATGTATTCCCAGTCTTCCTTACCACTGAAGGCCTCGCAATCACTGTGACCACAGTCAAACCAGCAGATTGCCCCCGCACTGATGCCCATAAGCACAGCTTTATCATTATCGTAAATCTGCTTAAGCTTCGCATCGACACCATATTTTTTCCAAATATCCATCATGCTGCGGGTATCGCCGCCACCGACATAAATGATATCCGCCCACTCCAGCAGTTTATCAATCTCTTCTTCTGTATACTCCTTCTTGGTAAGAGATAAATCCTTCACCACGCAACACAATTCTACAAACACCTTATAGAATCGACGCATGTATTCTTCCGCGTCAGAGCTCGCAGTACCTATAAAAAGGACATTGGGAGTGTTCTTCTGCGTCATTTCGATAACGTATCTGTTCAATTTTTCGGTGCTGCTCAGATCACCGCCACCTATCGCAACAATGCGTCCCATCGCGCTCTAACTCTCCCTCATATAATAACTATGTCTTTCGTAGTAATCGTTCCTTTATACTTGATGCTCCGTGATTGCTTCTCCGGCATCATCGAATAATCTCATCTATAGTCGACACAGTAATAAACGCACCCTTATACTGTCTGACCATAGTGCGCAGCTTCTGAAGTTCAAAATACGTAACATAACATATCAACGTCTTGTTTTCTCCGGCAATTGCGCCCTGTGAATCCATAATGGTACAGGTCTTGTTCATGTCATTTTTGATATAGCTGACTATATCTTCAGGAGTCTTGGTAATAATAGTAACCTGCTTGATAGCCTCGAATCTGTCGGTAAAGTGGTCGATAATTACTGTTGCAACAACGTATACCAACAAGCTCAAAAGCGCGCCGTTTTTGTCTATAAAAATAAATGCGGCGATGTATACACATGCATTAAACGTAATCAAAATTCCTGACATGCTCATCTGCTTTCCAAGCTTCTGCGCCACCTTGCTTACTATCAGGTTGGCCAATATTTCAGAGCCATCGATACATCCTCCAAAGCGAAGTATCAATGACAATCCGAAGCCCAGCAAAGCGCCACCGAATGCAACAGCCAAAAAATGTTCAATGTTTAGCTCAAAATTGAGCTTTTCAAAAAATTCCAGGCCCACCATGTAAACCACAGAACCAATTGCAGCTTTTACTGTAAAATTAGCACCCAACACAATGGCTCCCACTATCAAAAATGGTGCGAATACACATAAGACGCACAGTGACAGATTGAAGCCTGTAAGCTTACTGATGATGATTGCTATACCGGCAGTTCCGTAATCTATCGCATCATTCGGCAGCAATATACACGCTACCGAGAAGCTTGCCAGCAGAGCTCCGATTATTATAAAAATGTATGGCACTATATCCTTAAGCCCGAACTTTTTCATAATTTATTCCTACCACTTATTGTAATGAATAATTGATTCATCCCAGGTATCCTTGGTCTGGTCTGCGTTGTCTGCTGCATAGCCGAAGGCAATTATTGAATGAGGTACCTGACTTTCGGGAAGTCCGAAGAGCTCGGTCTGTTTTTTTACCTTCTCATCCTGTGGCCAGGTTCCGAGCCACACACTTCCGATGCCCATTCCTTTTGCTGCCAAAATCATATTCTGGACAGCGATGGCACCATCGACAATCCAGAACTCCTTAGCCTTTTCAAAAGCCTTCTCAACATCACCGCAAACAAGAATTCCGAGTGCTGCACCACGAAGAGGCTCAGCTGCGGGACCGTTGGCATCTGCCATCTTTCCAAGCAATTCTTTGTCGTCAACTACGATAAATGACCAGTCCCTGCTGTTACATGCTGAAGGACCTGCCATACCTGCTGCCAGAATTGCTTTAACATCTGCCTCAGATATTTTTCTGTCGGTAAATTCTCTCACACTGCAACGCTTGAGAATTGCATCCATGACAGACATTCCGGCTGAACCGTTGCTAATCTCGCCATCCTCTCGTTCCAGTACACCATCCTTGTCATACTCTTTTACATGTATCTCCGGCATGGCAAGACTCTCTGTCTCTATTGAAAAACTGAAGCTCTCTCCTGAAGTATTCTTTTTTCCAAACATAATATATCCTCACTTAATAATCTGTAATTAAACCGATGGTATAAAAATTAGTTCTCTTTTTTTATACCACGCTAAACGATTCACATCCCACCTGCATATCTCTATACCAGGTTGATAAAGAAGGTAATAACAATACTGTTGATAAAGTCTGCAAACATACTTCCTACGATAGGAACAAGAATGTATGCCTTAACAGAAGGTGCAAACTTATCGGTCAGTGCCTGCATATTTGCCATAGCATTGGGAGTAGCACCCATACCGAAACCGGTAGTTCCCGCCGACAACACAGCCGCATCGTAGTTTCGACCCATGATGTTGAAGACTACAAAATATGCAAAAAGGAACATGAGTACAGTCTGTGCCAAAAGCAGAATGACAAGAGGGAGTGCCAATGAAGCAAGCTGCCACAGCTTCAGAGTAACCATCGCAATTCCAAGGAAAAGTGACAGACAAATACCTCCGATATCATTGATTTCACCCATATGAACTGTGAATTTGCCGGAAAACTCGCCGATGTTTCTCATAAATGCTGCCACTATCATCGCACCGATATATACGGGGAAGGTCATTCCGGTCTTGGATAAAAGCATTGATACGATGGTGCCGATACCCATTGCAATAGCAATCTGATATGCTGCGGGCGCGTACTTGCTGACATTACGATGATGCTTCTTTACATCCTCAACCAGCACCGAATCATCCTCGGGCTGTACCTTTTTAAGAAGGTCGTGCTTGAGAATAAGTCTGCGTCCGATAGGACCACCCATCAATGAACCTGCTACCAGACCAAAGGTTGCAGATGCAGTACAAAGTGTGGTTGCTCCGCTCAATCCCAAATCTTCCAATACCTGGCCGAATGCTCCGGCTGTTCCGTGTCCGCCGACCATGGGAATTGAACCTGTGCAAAGACCGATCAGTGGATCAAGCTTTAACGCTGAAGCCAATCCCACTGCCGCCAAATTCTGTAAAATAATCAATACTACTACACTCACCAGGAAGATAATCAGGCTCACACCACCGCTCTTGAGTACCTTGAGGTTTGCCTGAAATCCTACTGAGGTAAAGAACATAATCATACATACATTTTTGAGTGTCTCATCAAAATTGAACTCTATTACACCTGTTGCAAAAAGCACGCATGACAGTACCGCAAACAACAAACCACCTACTACAGGTGCAGGGATACAGAATGTCTCCAGGAATTTAATTTTTTTCTTGAGCATACTTCCCAAGAAAAGAACCACTACCGCAAGTGCCAAAGTCTGGTACATATCGAGAGATATGGTCAATCTTCCCTCTTTTTTCTCCTCCTCAACATGTACTCCAAAGCTCAAATCCTGAAGGTCATCGTTATAAGAATTAAGTATCCCGAGGACAGCAGCCTCTGCTTCCGGACTGACAGTATCTGCTGCAATCAATACTGCAGATACACCAACAACCGTAATACTTTCGGCCTGTCCACCGTATGTCTCAGCCTCTATCTCACATACAAGATATGCTGCCGAAGAAGAAGTCAATCTGTTGACCGCAGCATCGCTTATAGACAGAACGCGGATATCCATCTCTTCCGAAAGCTCCGCTACCGCAGTGGTAGGTGTGCTTGCAGTACAGAAAAATGCGTCTATCTCTCCGTTTTTAAGGCTCTCTGCGGAAGCTGTAAAATCAAGATTAACAGCCTGAATATCTTTCTCATTTATTCCATAGCAGGCAAGTATATCCTCCGCATTTTTCAACACGCCGGAGTCCTTCGCACCAATAGATACCCTTTTACCCTTGAGGTCTCCAATGCTCTGAATATCCGAATCTGCAGCAACAATTACCTGACATTTTTCTGTATACAGTCCGGTCACTGCATGGAAGCCGCTCAACGCTGCGTCCTTAAACGCACCTTCTCCGTTCAGTGCCGCTGCCAACGTATCACTCTGAACGATAGCCATGTCCAGATATCCGTCACTGATAAGTCTAAGGTTTGCAGCCGAGCCCGCCGTAGAAACTACCTCTACAGAATAGTCCGTCTGCTCTTCCATATACTCCGACAAATTGGCACCATAGCTGTAATAGTTACCGCCTGTTCCACCGGTACCAAGCTTGAGATTTTCCTTACCGCCGTCCTTGCTTCCGCAGCCTGTTACAGCCAAAGCAACCATTACCAGCGACAATACAAATGCCAGCTTTTTCCTGATTGAATTTCCCTTCAAAGCTTTTTCCCCCAGTCTTTTGTTTTTTTCCAAAACATACCTCCAATGTCCTGTATTTTTCTATCACGAGGATAGAATAACCGACAGTAAACATTATACCAATTTTTGTGTATCTATACCACTTTTATAGCACTATTACGTCTTTTATTCTCCAACTTTATCACTGTATTTCACATTATGTGATAGAATATAGAAAAAGTCCCAAAATAAATCTCGAGAGGGTTCACTTGAGCAATTCAAATGATTATTCAAACAAAAGAATACGCAAAGCTATCAGAGTATACGGCTCCGTGCAGGGAGTGGGATTCCGATATCGGACCAAGTATGCGGCTGAAGCTATAGGAGTCACCGGTTGGGTAAAAAACGAGCCCGACGGCAGTGTATCTATGGAACTTCAGGGTACCGAAGAACAGATAGACAAAGTCTTTGCTTCAATCAATCAGGGAACCTATATATCCATTGAGCGTATGAATGTCCACAGTATTCCTCTCGATGAAAGCGAATATGGATTTTACTATGATTAGGATTGGAAAATATTATGATAAACGGTAAGAAAAAAGAAATCCTCAACATCATAATATGCATATTTCTGATAGCTGCGTTGGTGCTTTTGTTTTTGATTGCAATCATTCAAAGTAAAAAGCCAAGCGTAGAGGCTGCAAAAAGCGACCTTCTTCCCGGCATCGGTACAGATTACGTTGATATGATCTTTGACGATTCCTATGTTCATACCATCAACGTAGAAATCAGTGAAAACTATTGGACATATATGGTTTCACATGCCACAGAAGAAGCCTATATGCTTTGCGATGTCGTTATCGACGGTGAGCGCTTTTCAGATGTAGCGTTTCGTCCCAAGGGTAATTCATCACTCTCCGCAATAGCCTCGCAGAACAGTGATCACTTCAGCTTCAAGCTTGAGTTCGATCACTATCAAAACGGTTACACCTATCACGGATTGGACAAGCTCTCACTAAACAATCTCGGACAGGATAAAAGCTGCATGAAGGATTACTTGGCCTATCACATGATGAATGAGGCCGATATTCCCGCACCACTTTGCAGCTATACTTTACTGCAGATAAACGGTGAAGACCTGGGATTGTATCTTGCCGTGGAAGCAATAGATGATTCCTTCTGCTATCGAAATTACGGTGAAGATTACGGAGAGCTGTACCGTCCCGATGCATTTGATATAGACAGCATCAGTCCCACCGATTTTTTAAGCATTGATTACGCGGAGATGTTCGGTAACATACCCAATTCCAAACCGGGACAGCGCGTTGACATATTGGGAAGCATTATCAATGTAGCCTTCATGGATGTACAAGACCAGGTATCCATTTCTGCCATGAATTACATCGATGATGACATCAATCACTACAATACAGTATTTGATACCTCTGTATTTGACATTCAAAAATCTGATAAAGAGCGCTATGTACAGGCTGTCAAAACTCTCAACACCTCATCACATCCTGAGGATGCGCTGGAAATTGACAATGTCATCCGCTACTTTGCCATTCACAACTTCATCAACAACTACGACAGCTACACAGGCGTGTTCGTGCATAATTTTTATGTTCATGAAAAAAACGGTCGCCTGACAATGGTCCCCTGGGATTACAACCTCGGCTTCGGAGCTTTCTCGGTTGAATCCGCTGCCGAAAGCTTCTTTGGCGGAAGTGCTTATGATGCACCTCTTGATTTGGGGCAGGCTCTCACCGATGAGGAGAGCTATGTTAACTATCCCATAGATACTCCAACATATGTCGTACCTGTTGAAGACAGACCTATGTTTGGTACTTGGATAAATATCCCCGAATACCGTGACGAATATCATAGCTTTTATGTAGAATTTATCTCCGACTATTTTGATAGTGGGAAATATGCTTCCGAATACGATAAGATATATAACCGAATTCTTCCCTATGTGGAAAAAGGGCTCACCTTTTACACTGTAGATGAATATACCGAAGGTTCTGCCAATGTGAATCTGTACAATAAGCTCCGTGCTGAAAGTATTCTAAGACAGGTGGCGGGTAATATTCCCACTACTATTGCAGAGCAGGAAATACATTACGACACTCTGCTCGATACTGAAGACCTGGATCTGGGTAAGACCATCTCGTTCGAGGGTGTTGCTTTCGGAGTCACTTCGGCAGAGGTACAGGCAATAATGGATGCCATCGCAGGTGACGATTACTCACACGATTCAGACGGTATCACCCGGTTACTGGCAGACCTGCAGACCGATACCTCCGGCATTCCGGCGATACTCGGCCGTATATTAGGCACAAGTCCCACTCTTCAAAAAATGATAATCAAGGCGGTCATGCCCGGGTTGTTTTTAGTATTGTGCCTGATAATAATGATAATCTCCATAAAAATAAGTCGACGAAAATAAAAAGGTGCCTTTCGGCACCTTTTTGATTTATTTGATATTAGAAGCTTTATTTATTAACTTAAATATCAATCTGTAAATCATATCTCTGATAAGATGTCTCAGGAAAAACACAATCATCATTCCTAAGAAAATACCCGGTATGCTCCTCGTGATAAGGAATGCTATCACACCTCCGAGCGGCACCAACAACAGACCTAGCTTAAAATTTGATGTTCCAGTAAAAATCTGTATCAGATAAATCACCAATACTATTGCTGAAACCACATATAGTACTGTATAAAGCTTCAGAAAGAATGCTGCAATCCCGACAGCGGACATTACAAAGAAAAACAGATACATAATACGCATCACTGTGGCAAAAAAGCCGCCTATCTGTGCCTCTGCCATTTCAGCCTCACGCTTCGGGCTAGGATCTCTGCTCTCTTTGTCTACATGCGCTCCGCATACCGGACAAAACAGAACATTCAAATCATTCGGGCTTTTAATCTCGAAATCATAGTTTTTCTCACAATTGGTACAATATCTTTTTACAACCATAAATTAATACCAGTCGTCATCATGCTCATGCATAAGCATAATCAACATCACTGCAAATAATCCAAATATGACAACATTAAGAGCCAATGATACCGCGAAGACAATGAATTCCGCAACTATTATAGCCTTGCTGATCATATAAATATATATTCCTGTCACCACTCCCGAGAGCAATGCAAAAATAACAGACATTACTAACGTAAATATTGTATTGGGCTTTTTGCTTATCTTCTTTTTTATTGCAGAAGACATGATATTTGTGGTAACGATAATTCTTGCCTGCAATATTATAAACAAAGCAGTCGGTATTGCTCCAATCAAGAAGAATACCCATCCTGACATTTCTCCAAAGTAACTCAAATTTGAGCGTATCTTAAAAATACCATTAACAAATATGTCTATAACCTCAGCCACTTGTATCGGATCTATCAAGAAAAGCAGACCACAGAACAATAAAAACATAATAACTCCGCCCATCGATACTATACAGATAATACTCTGCACCTTGAGCAGAATAGGTCCACCCGCAACAGGTTTTCCCTTTTTGGCAGTTCCCCATATTATCCATGAAGCTACTAATATCATCAAATATGGAACAATTACTCCGATTACTACAAATCCATTCTTGAGCACAAAAGAAGCAATCATGCACACAATCTGAAGAGACATAACAACCGCAAAAGCAAGCATTACCGGTGATTTCATCACATCAATCACCTTCTGCTCAAGCTTCGGATCATTCTGAACCTCATCCTGAGTCTTGACATGTTCTCTGTTACCTGCCCCCTGGAACGGAACCTGAGGTGCTGCCACATATGGATTTCCCATAGGCTGCTGACCCATCATAGGCTGACCGGCATATCCCATCTGCGGCTGTCCCATAGGCATCTGTCCTACAGGTACCTGATTCATCATAGGCTGTGCTCCATATCCCATTGGTGCCCGCCCCATAGGCATTTGACCTACCGGTGCCCGGTTCATCATAGGCTGCGCTCCGTATCCCATTGGTGCCTGCCCCATTGGCATTTGACCGCCTGGTGCCTGATTCATCATAGGCTGTGCTCCGTATCCCATTGGTGCCTGCCCCACCGGCATTTGGCCTGCCGGCACCTGATTCATCATAGGCTGACCCGCATATCCCATAGGTGCCTGACCCATTGGCATTTGGCCTGCCGGCGCCTGATTCATCATGGGTTGTGTGCCATATCCCACCTGAGGCTGACCCATTGGCTGCTGACCTACCGGGGCCTGTCCTATATTTGCCTGATAATTATTCTCATTCACGGTTATCTGTCCACCTTTTTGTTCTTTATTCTATCGGTTTATTCCAATCGTCCATATCCAATGGATCATCTGTTCTCTCAATAGACTCAATCCTTATTTTTTCCTGTGCTTCTTTTTGTGCCTCTCTCTGCGCAATTTCTTCAGGAGTATACGGTATCAACTCATGATTTTTAACTGCCAAAGCGACAAATATAATACATAAAATTACGAGGATTATGCAAAAGGCAATCCCTATATACATCACGACAAACAATCCCGGAGCCGATTCTGCGGTGCATCCTTCACAGGTTGAACCGTCACATGATGTGGTAGCACACGTGTCATTATAAGATCGTATCATACCGTTAATCATTGCGGGCGGTATTGATGACAACAATGCCAATACGCCAAATACTATAGCAAGCATTCTGTATTTTATGAATTTCTTACTGTAATGACCTTCCATTATTGATCTTTTTCCCCTTCATCGAGCATGAATTTTCTGATAAACGGATTATATGTAAAAATGACACCTACCAATACTATCACCACACACATAATCTGATTAAGAGAGGGAATCAGCAAGCTATTCGCATGAGAGTCTCTCAAATAATCCAATAAAATCTTTCCTATTGAACATACACACATCAGCATAAATATACTGTGCTTGGCATTCTTCACATATATAAGTACCACACCTATTGCAAATATAATTGCAAAAACAAGCGTCTCGCACATCTGTACCGGAAATACATTCATCACGGGTAATCTCTCCGCTTCACCTACATAATGAAGACAAAATACTCCGTCATATTCCATCCCATAACAACATCCCGCAAAATGACAAGCAAGCTTGGACACACTGTACATCAATGGAATGATACAGCTATAAGCTCTGAATACCTGAAGCTTGTATTCCGGAATTATTCTGGTAATTGTAAATGTGGCTGCCAATACTCCCAATGCCCCACCGACACTTGACAGACCGCACTGCCTAAATCCCGAGGATAACATTGTAATACTTACTCCGCCGAACACTGTCATCAATGCATTTAGTACCGTTGCACTGATTACAACATACCACGGCGTTTTTTCACGCCTCATCAAGACCACTGCCGCCGCCAATCCTACGACAAAGGACAATATGATAAACACCATATAAATCGAAATCTTCAGATTATCGGTTTGTATAATAATTGCATTCATACTATATCCAAATAAATTCAAATCAAACTGTGTATGAACCGTTCTCTCCGGTCGATTCCACCGAGAAAGCCGCCCCGGTAACTCTTATTGCATTTTTGACCTTAAATTTTCTGTTTACGTTCGCAATAAGGAAGAAAACTACTGCCACTATCGCCAAAATCAACATGGCAATCCCTCCCCTTACCAACAAATCATCTATTCGTCCCTCCACATCATAGAAATGTGGATTAATATTATTAATTTCATCAAGGACAATAAGAATCACACCGGGAATCTGAATTGCAGTCACCCCTCCAAGTATTGAGAAGACCGTCTGCAAATTGCGATATTTGTAATATTCGTTGACATATATAACTTTTTCAGCCAGCTCCTCTGCCGTGTAATAGATTGGAATCTTGTATGCTTTTGCCTGCGCTATATTGTATATTGACGCTATTACAAATGCGACGTCCACAGCCAAAAACAAAAATACAAACGTAAAGAAACCGGGATATTCCGAAGGCGAACAATATCTGACACCTGAGCCATCACAATTCGCTCCTGCACAGCTGACATTATAAAACGAAATCATCAAAGCAATAATAATCATAATTATTGTTAAAATTATCGCCGGAACACCAAATCCTATCGCACGACGTCTGAGTCTGTAATATTCTTTTGAATAATGAAACGGCGCACTCATTTATTCTTCCTCCATGGGAATCTTGTATTTCTTGGCTCTGATAATATTATAAATGGAGGATGTCACCAAAAAAATATCGACTGCCAAAGCAATAAAGAAGAACGTAAAAAACCTTGGATACACCGTCGGCGAACAATTATCCACAGTACTTCCATCATAACCCGGTCCGGCGCAAACACAATTAAATAAACCGATAACCAAACCAACAGCACCAATCAAACAAGTTAATACAATAGCAAATACACCAAAGCTAATTGCGCAATGTCTGGCTTTATAATATTTATCACTATAACGAATCTTTCCGCTCATCGAATCCCTCCTCAGTATACAGCTACTACTTATTTTTCCCAGACACCTTATACCCAACAACAAAGAACAACATAATGAAAATCATTCTAAATTGTCTGTTCAACATCATAGAAATCATTTTGCGCTGTCTGCTCACATGAACTGTTCTGCTTGAGAATCATATTCTGCTTTTTGAGTTTCGAATACTTGCCTACCATAATAAGCGATATAATTACTGCCACAGCAAATACAATAATCATAATAATAAATGTTATTACAGTTAATCTATCGTCTAATCTCATAGGCTTTGTACTTGACGCATATTGTACAATCATCCATGCCGTATATGGAAAAAGCGTTAAAATGTTTGCCCCACAAGCGCCGGCTACTATACCAAATATTTTCTGCCGCCTATTGTACGTATAATATGCAGGCATATAAACCATACTTGCCTGTCTTCTTTCTTTTTCAGCAATTCTCCTTTGCTCTTCATCAACTCTACGTTGCTCCATCTGCGCCAATTCATCAGGAGTATAGGGAATCGGAACCTTGTTCTCCTTAGCTCTCACAATATTGACAATGGCCAGCACTGCAAGAGTGATTATCACCGCAAGCCACAGAAAAAGAAACAGATACAAGAAAGGCGCTGATGACGGAGTAAGCGCCGGGAGCTCATAAACACAAGAAGAACCGTCAATCGAACAATCATTGATAGTGGATACACATTGAGTGTTGTAAAATGCAACAATACACACTCCAATCAACATCGGAACTAATAATACAAATCCTAATATGCCAAAAATCAATGCCTGAATAACAGCTTTGTGATATTTTTTGCTGTAATGATATGAGCTTGCCATCCAATACTCTCCACTATAAAAGCGCCTTGACTGTCTGTGCATCGTAAATAACCGATGATATCTTTTCTACCTCAATGCGATACAAGCAGTTTGCTGCGATATGTTCTGCGGCCTGCTCCAAATCACGAATACCGCTGGTGTTGCGGAAGGTATCAATCACTGCTTCAAGACCATCATCGGTAATATTACACTCTTCTGCCTTCAGTCCTATTCTCTTGAGAACCTTGGGCATTACAAAATTACTGAATATAGCTTTTTTCTCTTCATGGCTGTAATCCGGAAGCTCAATAACTGCAAAACGCGACATAAGAGGCGCGCTGATCTGACTCTTCTCATTTGCAGTGGCAATTGGATATACACCGCTTGTAGGAATATTGCATTCAATATAGTTATCTGTAAATCCCAAATTATCCAGCAAGGTAAGCAATACGTCGGCAGGGTTACCGTTACCCTTGCCGGCAGAAGCTTTATCAAGCTCATTTATGATGAACACAAGGTTAGAACTCTCAGCCTTCTCAAATGTCTCCATAATGATACCGGGCTTGGCATTTGAATATACACGTGAGCTTCCGGTCAACTGCTCCGGATCATTTATAGAACTCATCTCAAGTGTAGTCCAAGGCATCTTCAAAATCTTTGCAACCGCATAAGCCAACTGTGATTTACCTGTACCTGCAGGTCCGATGAGAAGCAGTCCATATGCGGGAAGTGTATGAGTTCTGTTAATCTGAATGATGGTCTCGATAATACGCTGCTTAACCTTCTCCATTCCGTAGAGTTCTTCATCAAGAATTCTTCTTGCTTCTACGGGATCGATAGCCTCAAAATAATCATTTTTCCAATGAATACTGAACATAATAGAAAGCGCGCGGAGTGCATGTCGACGCTCCTCGGGAGTAACCTCGGCCGATTTTGCTATGGCAAGATTACGTTTTGCCCACATACGAATATTCTCAGGAAGCGTATTTCCCGCACATGTCAAAAAGTCCGCAATGCTCTGAACGCTGGTCAGCTTCATATTGTCGGAATCTTCAATGTCGTCGATATCCTTCTCCGTCTCTGACGGTGCTTCACTCTGAAACAGTCTTCCAATCATAAACTGAAGGAATCCGTTCTCGCCCGCAAGCTTTGCTCCTCTTACAGCCACACCGGTCTCCATCATTTTGTAGATTCGATATTCGCCGTCCACTGCTACTCCGGAAAGTCTGATCATTATATGGCTGTCACCGAGCCACTTTATCAGACTTACAAATCTTGAATCGATTTTCAAAATATCTTCACTGACACTGTCACCGCTCTCAGAGTCAATAATGAACGCTGATCCTTTGGTGGGACTGGTAAACATTCCACAGGTATGATGTGCCAATTTACCCGCTCTGTTGCTGAGAACTATAATCGGGTTTTCGGAATCTGCAGTTCTTTTATCCGAATCAAAGGTTGTATATGTAACAGTAACCTCAACAGGTTCATCTTTTTTTGCATTAAAATCAAATACGGGCATTTTTCTTCCTCACCAGATAATAAAATCAAATCATTATATACATTTGCACCTTTTTATATATAGTCACAAAAGTGCATATTCTTTTTCATAATAACACATTTCACTGTAAAATCACCGAAAATTAACCATTATAACCATTTTTTGTCTTGATTTATCACATTTCTTGGATAATACATTACTTGTTTTGGCATTTATTTTAGTTTATATTTATCGCTGTTAATAAAATAAACCGATTTAGGGGGGAATTAAAAAATGAAAAAAAGATTGTTTGCAGTTGTAGCTTGCGTAATGCTTGTTCTTTCACTTGTTGGATGCGGAATGAAGAAGATGACCTTCCAGGAAATTTATGAGAGTTCAGATGCTATTCGCAACAGTTTCGATCAGGAACTTAACCAGATGAAGATTCAGAACGCTCAGGACTACTCAGACATTCAGATCAAGTTCAACGGAAATGAGATAACCTATATCTTCACCTTCAGAGACGCAATATCTACCGATTATCAGTCAACCTTCTCTTCACTTGTAAGCAAGCAGTTCGAGAGCCTTTGCAAGAACCAGATCACTTCATTGAGAAGCTCTTACAACTATCTTGCTGATGATGCTATCACCATGGTTATGAAGTTCAACAATCCTAATGGTGAGGAATACTACACCTACACTTACACTGAAGGTCAGTAATTACAATGCACATTTGCTACAGACCGGGGCTATTCCTCGGTCTGTTTTTTTACCACAATAATTGTAATATACTTCCCATGACATCAATTGTATGCATCAGTCTATCGGCATAATATTCTGATTTATCGAATTTACAGGTATCTAATCCGCTACTAACAAGATATTATTAACATCAATATTCATTTATAATAAACTCAACTATTAATCACCTGGAGGGGATAAAAAATGAAAAAAATACTATTAACTATGTGTGCATGTATTATGCTTGCAATCAGCTTCACCGGATGCGGTATTAAAGCATCTCAAAAACTGACGCTCGAAGACTTCTATAACAAATCCGAAGATGTCCGTAAAGCTTTTGACGATGATGCCGCAGAAATGTTGAGAGCTCAGGATTGCCCGTTTTCAGATGTAAGCTATACCGTAGTGGGCAACGAATTGGATGCTATTTACACACTAAAAAACAAAATGCCTATTGAATACAAACCCATGTTTGAAGCAGCGCTCGGTAACCAGTTGGTTATTAAGTCACAGTCTCAGGTAAATACCTTGAGATTGCATACTTCTCATTTAAGCGATGATCCGATTATTATGAAAACCATTGTTAAAAACCCTGACGGCGCAATATTTTATGAGTACACTTATACAGAGCCTACAGAATAAACGACTGTTTACCTGTCACATCGATTTATAAAAAATACAGACCTTGGAAATAATTTCCTTGGTCTGTATTTTTATTACTATAATACTTTTTTGTTCATCGAATTCTACTAATCAACAGCTTAATATATTAATTCTGCAGCTGCTTAATTGCCATATCCAGTACAAAATCTTCGCCACGATTAAATACCGCATCAATGAATTCGTCATCCACCTCTATCTGAATGTCAAGAGGAACCGTAACCTCTCTTGTTACATCTGTATCGATATAGATACTACCGTCTGCATTCAAATCGGGAACTGCGGAAAATGACAACATGCCAAACTCCATATCACTAACAGCTCTTACCGCTTGGCATGCACAGTTAGAAGGAGTAATTCCCATAATTGTTACATTATCAAGTCTTGAAATAACTTCAGTAAACATATCACCTGCACTTACGGTAGTCGCACTTACAAGCACAATGATTTTTCCATTGCCCCAGAAGCCTTCACCATAGAACTTGTTGGGAGTTCCAAGAACATAGCCGCCCGTGGTCTCATCAATCATATAACAGCTGTTCTCTACATCCCATACACTGTTATAGCTCATCGTGTACTCACCCTCAGGGAATAACAATCTGAATACTGTCTTATCAAATCCGGGATCACCACCTGTATTAGCTCTTAAGTCAATAATCAGATCTGTAACTCCTGCATCCTTTTGCAGCTGAAGAGCATCTCTTAACTCCGAATACATTGCATCATAATTATTGCTGCCGTAAGAATTCGAATCATATCCCATACTGTCGATTCTGATAAATGCTGTTGAAGAATTAATCTGACTTACAGACAAATTGGTTTCAAGCTTTCCATCAAGAACCTTACTTAAGGTATCCTCAAGTCTGTCAGCGTATGTTCCTATTTTTTCCAAATCAACCTCAGCCACAGCTCCGTCATCGTTTACGAAGCTTACCTTGAGACTGTCCCCGCTCTGTCCTGAAGCAAAAATCACTCTCAGGAAATCCTCGCTCTCCTTAACAGGTATATTGTTATACAGAGGGGCATCAAATGCGGCAATCATATCCTCAACAGGCTGTCCGTTCCATTCAACTATAGCTGTACCATTTTTAATACCGGCTGCCTCAGCTGCACTTCCGGTCTCTACATTTACTGCCACGATAGTTCCATCTGACTTACGCATTAGTGAAAATCCGTAATCGTAGCCGTACAATCTCTCCGTAACAACATCAAATTCTTCTTCAGTAATCTTTGGCATGAAACTAACATGACCGTCCTTGAATTCACTACAAAAGCCCAGCCATGCAATATACACATCAGCTTTATCATGTCTCTTGGCTGCATCTTTAATCTGAGGAAGATATTTATCATAAAGTGCATCAAAATCGATATCCTTGTGCTCAGTCAAGACATAATGCTCTTCCATCAGCTCATATGCATGTTTAAACTCTGCAACATAATCGGGTTCTCTGTATAAAGGACTATCGTTGTACTCTACATATTCACCAATCATTGTAACCATAAGCAAAATACTGAGTATCATCCTCAGCACCTTCTTTTCAAAGAAGAATCCCAGAATCAATAAGGCACTTACGATATACGCAGGAATAAATACTTTATCGAAACCGGTCAGTGCGATGAAACCCACTGTTAACACCGGTGCTACCAGATATATCATCTTGTATTTACTGCTCGCATACTTGCTCGCAATTATCGCAATTGCAAGGCTAAAGCCTCCAAACAGTATTTCCAAAACCAAATAAAAAATATCTTCTAAAATCATATGTTTATCCTCTACTGTAAATCATCCTTCTTGAAGAAGAAGTAACCGATGAACAATGCCACCAGGCCAATACCCAATGATGATAAAATCACCGCAATGCTCTCACCCATAGCAAATTTGCGTCCATATATATAAATATATTCAACGCCATCACCTAATGTATAGTTAATCCAGCTTACATACTCACTTAGCTTTCCAAAGGTAGACATTCCGAGAAGATACGAATGATTGCTCAATCCGCCAAGTAATTCAGGCGCGCTGAGAAAATATATTGCCGCAATAATAATTCCAATCCAGAATACTCTGATGAAATATGTAAATGCGATAAAAATCCAGATAAGTCTTATCTCTACAAATAATGACAAGAAAAATCTAAGCATTACCTCTGAAACTTCCAGTTCTGTTCCAAATCCGTACAAAAGCACATTTACAGTGCACGGAATCACTAAAGTAACTACATATATTGCTAACCCGACTATTGTTGCTATGATACTTTTTGCCGCAAAAATCTCAAGTCGTGTGTAACCGTTCATTATCTCGTAATTGATGGTCTTATCCTTGTAGTCACCACCGGTACATATGATAGCTATTATCACTCCTGCCGCCGCAGAAATACTGAGTGTAAACAAAGAATTTCCCGAGCTGCCATACGATGCAAGAAACACTCCAAAACTCATCGCGGGATCACCATTGATTAGAGGGCTGAATACTTCAACCAGCTGAGTAAACAATGTAACCAGGACTGTCAGAATCAATATTTTTTTACTCTTTAATAATTGAAACCACTGGGCTTTCATCAAATTTTTCATATGCCCTATCTCCTATTTCAAATCTCTCTTCTTAAAAATCATACATGCGAGCACGACATACACAACACTCACAACAATCGGTACTATTATTGCTCCGATTAGGAAGCTATTGCTTATCGCCATATCATAAACTGTTATTTTTTCACCATTTTCCACAATCTGTCTCATATTGCTGATAAAACTCATATACAAAATGTCCGCCATGGCAACTGAATGATATAGCTTTATATCCATGGTTTCACTCAGTACCAACAGCGGGAGCATTGACGCATTAAGAACACCGTAAGAAATAAATCCTCCTGCTGCAGGATGTCTGACAATCATTGTAATCAGAATGACAAATGCATTGATACGAAATGCAGAAGTTATATTCACAATATACCTGGCTGCCATATCTGCAAATGCAACATTATTGCCCCATCCGTTAACCAATGTCACAACACCGATTGGAAGCGCAGATACCAGGATACATAAGCCTATATCCCACACAAACGCCAATATCACTCTTGCCAAAAAAGCATCCATTCGCGAGTGACCGGCCAAAATCTCGTAGTTAATGGTTTTGTCTCCCATATCCTTACCGATAATGCAGGCACCTATCAGACATGACATAACATAAGGGATAAACATCATGACGCTTAAATATGACATTGCATACATTCCGCCATTCAGCTCCTTCAGGCCGTCTACTCCATATTCCAGAATAGGTAACAATGCAATCAAGAGACCTCCGCCTATAGCAATATAAGTAGTAATATCCCTTTTAATTTGATAATTAACTGCTTTGATAATATTAATCACACTATTCACCACCGTATCTGTTACTTATTGTCGTCCGCTGTCGCATCTGTTTTTACCGTAGCGCCATCATCTCCGGACATATTCATATAGTATTCCTCAAGATTTGCTTCCTGAATTCTCAGCTCAAGAGGAATAACCCCTCCCTCGTAGAGACTCTTTGAAACCTCTCGAATGTTGTCCAGCAGACCGAATATCTTAAGACTACCGTTGTCATTTACATCAAACTCGAGATTCTCAAACTTTTCCTGAAGTATTGCCAGTGCCTTCTCATCATTATCTGTATGGATGATTAAAGATTCCTTGCAGTTATTCTCAAGCTCCTGCGCGGTAATGCTCTGTCTGATAGTTCCTTTGTTGATAAAAATGTAATCTGTGCAAAGAAGAGACAGCTCAGAAAGAATATGCGAAGAAATAATAATTGTTATATGTTCTTCCTTGTTGAGCTTGAGAAGCAGGTTTCTGATTTCTACGATTCCCTCGGGATCAAGTCCATTGATAGGCTCGTCCATCACCATGATTTCAGGCTTTGACAAAAGAGAAATTGCAATACCTAATCTCTGCTTCATACCGAGTGAAAAATTGCCGGCAGCCTTCTTTCCTACATTTTCAAGACCTACGAGCTTAAGTACCTCTTCGACTCTCTCCGGGTTTGGAATACCTTTTTGCAGGCGCTGCTTCTCTAAGTTCTCGTAAGCGCTCATTCTACTCTTAATATAAGGAGTCTCAATCATAAAGCTCATTCTCTTACGAGATTCTGCCAGACCCTTTTCGGTATTCTTACCGTATATACTTACGTTTCCTTCTGTAGGAATATTTAATCCACCGAGGATTTTCATAATTGTAGTCTTACCGGCTCCATTAGGACCGATAAGTCCGCATATCATTCCCTCTTCAATCTTAAAATCCACATTCTTGATGGCAAACTGTTTGCCGTACTGCTTGCCTAAATTATTTGTTTCAATTATTACCTTGCCCATATCGGACCTCCTATTTTCGATATGCATATCCACGCCCCTCAATCATGCGTCTTTACATATGCAACCTTTTTACAATACCTATCCTAAAATCAATTCTTAAAGAAATTCTTAAATAATTTAAATTTTTAAAGATTTCTTTCCCGCTGTATTTCGCGCCACATAAATGCATGTGAAATAGAAATCATAAAAGGAGTACTTACAACTCAATGTAGAAAAAGCTTCGTCAATCAAAAAACGACATTGCAAGTTATCTCAAACTTACAATGTCGTTTTCAACAGATATAAATTCAGTTATATTAAATAATTAATATATTTCACTTTAGAGCTAATTCATTAATAATCGTCACCTTCATCCCCATAAGAATTAGATTCCAATTTACCGTTAATATAAGAAAATTCTGTTCTCATCGAAATAAAACCTTCATCGTAAGAGCATTCACCTTCAAATTCACTATCTGTCACCTTTTCAGTAATATAATCTGCTATGTAATAAATAAGATGTTTATATATCTCTTCTACCACCTCTCCAACTGAAACATCCTTATTCTCGATATTTACGCCGTTCAAATCCCCTTTAATTATTTCTTTTTCCGGATCAAAAACTACATTATTTGCAAATGCAACATGAGATTCTTTTTTCTGATACATCCAAAAATTACCTTTTTTATTTTTATTATCCTCATCTTCCTTGGTAATTACCCAATGCTCTTCTTGAAAGAAGTCTTTTACAGCACTTTCAACCCCTAAATAATTCTGTGAAACCCTTATCTCAAAATCTAAACTGATACCCATCCGTTATCCTCCTTTGTGATTTATAACTTTTATATCTTATATTTTTTTAAGTCAAACCCTTGTTCTTGCGCCATCTCAACCAATTTCTTTGACGTCACGCTATCTACATCAAATGATTTAATAAGAGCAGCTCCAAATCCTCCACCGAAACATGCTCCAAGACATTCCTCTCGCATATCCTTCCTAAGTCTATCAATATCAATTGTAATAGTTTCTTCGCACATATAATTTACCTAATCATTTGTCTAGTTTTTGTAATTCAAAATATACCTCTGCATTGACTTCAGCATCACTCCAAGCTCTATGGGCTTCCTTATGTTCGAATCCATATCTCTGAGCCAAGTAACCAAGATTCACTTTTTCCCATCCTTGAGATTTCTTAAATCTCTTTGCTAATAAATATGTATCCAGGAAGGGAACATCGAAATGTATACCGGCACGCTTAGCAGCTTTTGTAATATATCTCAAATCACTGCTTTTTATATTGTGTCCGACTAAAATACTATCTCCTACAAACTGATAGAACATTTTTATTACTTCATCTACTGGAGGCATATCTGCAACCATTTCATTAGTAATATGCGTAATTCTGGAAATCATTGGTGTTATTGGTCTTCCCGGATTTGCTAGTTGATCAAATTTTTCTACTACTCGACCATTGACCACCCTAACAGCACCAATTTCTGTAATCTGTGCCTCACTATCTCCATTAGCAGCTCCATTTGAGCCAGTAGTCTCTATATCAAACGCTACAAATGAATCAAAATCCGGAATAGTTAGTTCTTGCATCGCTTTGGGCATACCATCTTCGATTTCCTCAGCATCAACCCCCATCATTTCAAGTTGATCCAAAATACTTGCCATCTGGTCTTCTGTTGCAGTAATCTTCAACACCTTGTAACCTAAAACATTATTTTCACTTTCAACCGATAACGGATCAATTATTGTATTCGTTTCATTAAGTGAAGCAAGAAAACTTTTCACTCCATCCATCGATAGAGTCTCATAATATCTTGCCATTAGTGCTGATGTATGTTCGCCACCAATAGCTTGAATCGTATTAATATCAGATGCTGCTTGTTGAAAAATACTATCTATTACATCATGAATACTTTTTGCAGATGTTGATTTATTAACCCAACTACTATTGAAAAAGGCCTGGCTTTCAATAATCTTTTTTCCTATCTCCCCATATTCAGAAGCCTTTTCTTCCGCATACTTCATAACCTCATTTTTCTTCTGTGATTTTTCTGCGGTTTCAACAAATGTTTTTGCTTTTTTATATGGGACATCTATTATTGACACGATTTCTTTTAGCATCGATTCAACAGTTACATAAGGTGCAGAATAAGCCTTCTCGAGCTCCTTCTGTTTTTTTGAAACTGCATCTCGCATCTTCTTTAGTTCTTCATAATCTGCAGATGCAATCTTAAGACCTTCTTTCTCATAATCTATCTCTGCAAACGTCTCATTAATATACGTCTGTAATGATGCCTTTACTTCTTCATAATTTTCAAATATTACAACTCCTGGCGTTTGAGTCGTATTTAATACAAGTTCATCCATATTTTTTCTACACTTTCCCATTTATTTCCTATAAAAGCTTATTTTAATATGTCTGAAGCATTCTACGCTTTGAAGCCAATAGCAGCTTATATAATGCAAATAACAGCATAAAACAATGCTTATATCCTTTCCTACTCTTTTCTAAAATCACCCTCTTTCACTTATACCATTCCAAATAATTCCTATTGTGATACTTCATTTATAAACTATAAATAATCTTTTATAGTTTTCGAAATAGTCCTATAATACCTCATATATTGTGATGACTTCACATTTTCAGTTATAACTTCAATATTATTCACTTCAGCTAACTTATACCGTGAAAATGATTTCATATTTTTCATATTTGGCTCAAACCAATAAACTTTTCCACCATTTAATTCTTTATTATGTCTCTTTTTGCAATTTAACAACCACCACAAATCTATTTCAGATTGATCCAGACCTAATCCAACTATGTAGACATCACCAAGCATAAAATAATCAATCCAACTTAACGGAAGAAAATCTCCCTTAGTTACTAATCCCTTATATCTTCGTATTAGTGTAGATATATATTTCTGCATACAAGCCAACAACTTACCATAATAATAGTGCCCAAGAATCATCGAGTCTTCCCGTGCTGCTTCTCCATGTATATGCCAAATATATTTATCATTCACATACATATACTTAAACAAACCAAATTGCTCTTCTGATGCATTTCCATTAAAAGACTTCTTTCTATACTTAGACGAACGTCTGGCTTTACATGAAAAATTCTTATCTATTCCCCTTTCAATATCATAAGTATAATTAGTTGTAAGTATCACATCAAAATCTAGATTTATATACTCATTTATTATTTCAGAATAACCTTCACTAATTGGCATATTCGTAAGCTTTTCAGATAAAAGTTTAATTCCTTCATCCACATTATCACCTGTATATACAATAGCTTGTAAAGGGAATGTGAGTTCATCTATAATTGTTTTCTCTTCTTCTTCAAAAGATGTACATGATAATTCTGACAGTATATCTCCCCATGATTCTGAACCAAAAGAACGATTTAATCCATTACCCAAAAGAAGTACTTTAGGTCTTTTACATATTTTACGTAAACTTGTAATTTTACTTTTCATAAAATTCCTCTTTCCTTAAGTTTTTTTACTAGTTTATCATACATATCACTTCAAAACTTAATGTTAAGGAACTTAGTACATACAAAAGCTTTATTAATAAATAATTATAGACCATTTTGGTCTATTTCTCAATCATTTAATTTTTCTTCTTTATACTTTGCACATGAGGTGCTATTAACGTGAAATATGAACGAATTCGCAATCTACGAGAAGAAAAAGATCTCACACAAACAGATATGGCAAACCATCTTCATATTACTCAAAGAACATATTCAAGATATGAAAATGGTGAACGTGGTATTCCTACGGAAATACTATGTCAACTTGCAGAATTTCATAATACAAGTACTGACTACCTACTTAACAGAACTAATGTAAAAGAAACATATCCAAAGAAATAACAGAATTTATTGAAGTATAACTTAGTATAATGTTACAATAAATAAAGAAGAGCACCCACTCCAAAGTGGATGCTCCCGAAAGTGTAATGTATGCTTCCTAAGAAACCTACCTCACCTGTGGACCAGACAGGTGAGGTTTTCTATTTTTTAAATTCCAACTCTATAAACAGCTTCTTGTCATCCAGTCTTGCCCGAACGCTTCCGCCTTGCTTTTCAGCAAGAACCTTAACTATATACAATCCAAGTCCCGCGCTGCCTTCTTTTCTGGCTCCGTCGGCTCTGTATGTTCTGTCAAACAATCTGTCGATATCTATATCCGTTCCCTTCAGAACCTCATTGGCAAAATAAATCACTACATTATCATTGCCCTCAGACAAACCGACCTCAAACTCATTTTTACCATACTTAAGAATATTGTTGAGAAGGTTCGAGAGCATTCTCAATATAAATGCTTCATCACCCTTAAGCATTACTGTTTTCTCGGGTAAATGAATATCCGGGGTAAGCTCCTTTTCCCTGATAAGCGCTTCATGATCCAAAATAAACTGCATCAGAAGATTGGTTGCATTAACGCTCTTAATCGGAATCTCATCCGTATCGCTCTCGAGAACCGATATCTCAAAGAAATCATCTATCATTTGCCTGAGCAAATCCGCCTTGTCGGTGCATATCTTAATATATTCCTGCTGGCTCTCGGTCAATCCTTTTCCCTGTGCAAGGAGCTGTAGATTACCCTTTATAACCGTAAGCGGTGTACGCAGATCATGTGCAATATCCGATATAGACTGCTTCAGTTGCTTCTCTGTCTTCTCATGCTTGAGCTTGAGTGATTTTTGAAAATCCAGATTCTTGTTGAAGGCTGTCGCCAAATCTGTCAAATCCCGATCAATCAATTCTATCTGTATCTGTTTGTTGTAGGAAAAATCCTTTGTGTATTCCAGCTGCTCAATCATGCTTTTGGTCTGTTTTTTCATCATTACCAATCTGATAATAAGAATAAGTACCACCGACAAAGCTATTGCAAGCACTGTTATATATATTATTTTCTCCATTACGCCTTTAACCTGTAACCTATGCCCCATACCGTTTCAACATAATCATTGTCCGTAGCTTTCTTGAGCTTATTTCTCAGATTACTCACATGCACGTTGATGGTATTATCCTCATAGAGATATTCCTCATTCCAAACCGCCTCATACAGATTTGCCTTGGAAAAAGTCTTCTGCGGATGTCTCAAAAGCATTTCTAAAATCTTAACTTCCTTGGAGGTAAGTGCTACATTTTCACCCTTAAAAGTAACTCTCAACTCATCGGTATAGAGACTAAGCTCTCCGTGAGTAAGAACTTCTGCCGGTTTGTCCTGCTGAAGATTACCACCATCTATTCTACGCAATACAGCTTCTATTCTGACCAATACTTCACCCAGATCAAAGGGCTTGATGATATAATCGTCCGCTCCCACTCTGAGCATCTCTATACGTGTCTCTATCATTGATTTCGCAGATATAACAATTACAGGCACATTAGAATATCCTCTGAGATCCTTTATCAGCTGCTCACCGCTGATAATCGGAAGCATCAAATCCATCAGAACCAGGTCATATTCCTGCTTTTTCAAAACTGTCTGCGCTACATTACCGTCATATGCATTCAACACCTCATATCCGTTATCTTTAAGATATGAAGAAAGCATTTTATTAATCTCACGATTGTCTTCAACAATCAGTATTGTTTTACTCATAGTCGATAAATCCCCACATAAAATATATTCATATCTACCATATTAAATATATAAAAAGAAAACAAGACCCTCTGCAATATTGCCGTAAAATGTGTTTATTCATATTTATGCATAAATCATGCACAATTTATGCATAAATAGTACTTTTAAAAACAGCATTTTTCATGTCGTCAAATACCTGTTTACCCTTGAAAAACTTGAATTTATAAGTTATTCTTATATCTGCTGTGTATATGAATGTATATGCATATTATACTATCAGTATTATTTAGATTAACTGCCATTTATTATAGGATACCAATATGAAAATCAGAAAATTATTAACCATATTTACCGTTACTGCTATGCTTTTGTCTTTAACAGCATGCACAACCGGCAGTACCTCCAAGTCAACCGAAGGAAATCCTAAAGAAGAAACCTCCGGTGAGAATACTGACAGTGATGTTGAAAACAATTCGGAAGAGGATAATGCCACCGAAGATAATGATTCTGAAAATGATAACGCCACTGACGATGAGGCTTATGTACGTCCGGTATTCGATAGCCCGGTTGTCCAAAGACTTGAGCAGGTATTTGAAAATCACGGATTTGTTTTTTTATCCTTCGTAGAAATGTATTCCGAAAATAATTCGGAAGTATATATGGATAGAATTCATAACGGCTTTTGCGCATCAGATGAAAACTATGTAGACGAACTCGCTCATTTCAACGGTCCTTTTATGAATGCATACAAAGCCGGTAGTGAAGATGTAAGCCAGCTTAAGCTTTTAGCCTGGACTTTTGATACAGAAGAAGAGGCTCGCAATTTTTATAACATAAAAATAAACGGTTTCTTATCTGAAATAGCCACAATGGATGCTGCTGAAGATATCATGGGTGAAGCAGAATTTGATTATTGCCACATGTGGACTTCCATTTGGTACGATACTTCTGAGCGTAACTATGTAACGTGCTACAGTGGTTACGGAGCATACATTGAAGACACCACAGTCGTAACATATAATTATTATGCCGCCAGCGCTAATAACCCCGTTGAGTCGGTATTTAATGATGTGACAGATGCCTTGGGATGCGGTAATCCGATGGACCTTGCAGAACAGGATTATTCATTAATTACTATTCCTGATAAACTGTATTAATTATTTAGTGCGTTTTTGTTGACAACACTCTCTTTCGGGAGTATCGTTTGAAACAATTGAAACGATATATATTATATTATAGAAAGGATATATTAAAATGGAGAAAGTTGTATTGGCTTATTCCGGTGGACTTGATACCACAGCTATCATTCCCTGGCTTAAGGAAACCTATGGTTATGAAGTAGTATGCTGCTGCATCGATTGCGGTCAGGGTGAGGAGCTCGACGGACTTGAGGAGCGTGCAAAGCTCTCAGGCGCATCTAAGCTCTACATCGAAGATATCGTAGATGATTTTGCAGAAAATTATATTATGCCTTGCGTACAGGCAGGCGCTGTATACGAGCACAAGTACCTGATGGGTACTGCAATGGCTCGTCCCGGCATCGCTGCTAAGCTTGTTGAGATTGCTCGCAAGGAGAACGCTGTAGCTATTTGCCACGGTGCTACCGGTAAGGGTAACGACCAGATTCGTTTCGAGCTTGGCATCAAGGCTCTTGCTCCCGACATCAAGGTTATCGCTCCTTGGCGTGACGACAGATGGCAGATGGATTCTCGTCAGGCAGAGATTGACTACTGCAAGGCTCATGGCATCGATCTTCCTTTCGGAACCGACCAGTCTTACAGCC
>JAKSRV010000020.1 GCA_024403435.1 Lachnospiraceae bacterium | reverse complement strand
TAACAAATCCATCCGGTCTGCTCCAATGTATGCACAAAAACATGTCGCTTCGCGCCATACGCCACTACGTGGCTTATGTTTTTGCTTATACACGGAGCATCCCTCTAATGAATACAAAACGCCCTATAGCTTTTCGTGCGAGCACGAAGCTATAGGGCGTTTATATTCATCGATGGATTTTTGTTTAGTACATCCCACCCATGCCTGCGCCTGCACCGGCGGGCATTGCGGGTTCGGGCTCCTTGATGGTAGCAACTACGCTCTCGGTGGTGAGAAGTGTGCTTGCTACTGAGGTAGCGTTCTGAAGAGCACTTCTGGTAACCTTAGCGGGATCGAGGATACCTGCCTCAACCATGTTTACATACTCTTCCTTAAGTGCGTCGAATCCAATGCCGGGCTGTGACTCACGAACCTTATTGATAATTACAGATCCTTCAAGACCTGCGTTGGTAGCAATCTTGCTGAGAGGTGCTTCAAGAGCCTTAAGAACGATTCTTGCACCGGTCTTCTCATCGCCTTCAAGAGTATCTGCAAGAGCTGCAACCTTCTTTGAAGCGTGGATATATGCAGAACCACCACCACTGATGATTCCTTCTTCTACTGCTGCACGGGTAGCTGCGAGAGCATCCTCAAGACGAAGCTTAGCTTCCTTCATCTCGGTCTCGGTAGCTGCACCTACGCGGATAACTGCAACGCCGCCTGCAAGCTTAGCAAGACGCTCCTGGAGCTTCTCTCTGTCGAAATCAGAAGTAGTCTCTTCAATCTGCTTCTTAATCTGAGCAATACGAGCTGCGATCTCTTCCTTGTCGCCTTCACCGTCAACAATAACAGTGTTCTCCTTCTGTACCTTTACAGACTTAGCGCGGCCAAGCTGATCAATGGTAGTATCCTTGAGCTCAAGGCCAAGCTCAGAGCTGATCACGGTACCGCCGGTAAGAATAGCGATATCCTGAAGCATTGCCTTTCTTCTGTCGCCGTATCCGGGTGCCTTAACTGCTACTACATTGAAGGTTCCGCGAAGCTTATTAACGATAAGTGTTGTAAGAGCCTCACCCTCAACATCCTCAGCGATAACGAGGAGCTTACGTCCTGACTGAACAATCTGCTCAAGGAGGGGAAGAATCTCCTGAATGTTGGTAATCTTCTTGTCGGTGATAAGGATAAGAGGATTGTCAAGATTAGCCTCCATCTTGTCCATATCGGTAGCCATGTATGCTGAAATATATCCGCGATCGAACTGCATACCTTCTACAAGGTCAAGCTCGGTCTGCATGGTCTTTGATTCCTCGATGGTGATAACGCCATCGCCTGAAACCTTCTCCATTGCGTCTGCAACAAGCTGTCCTACTGACTCATCGCCTGCAGAGATTGCTGCTACTCTTGCAATGTGGTTCTTACCGTTAACGGGCTGGCTCATTTCCTTGATAGCTGCTACAGCCTCATCGGTAGCCTTCTTCATACCCTTTCTGAGGATAATAGGATTAGCTCCTGCTGCAAGGTTCTTCATACCTGCATTGATCATTGCCTGTGCAAGTACGGTTGCGGTTGTAGTACCGTCACCTGCTACGTCATTGGTCTTGGTAGCTACTTCCTTAACAAGCTGAGCACCCATATTCTCGAATGCATCTGCAAGCTCGATTTCCTTTGCGATGGTAACACCGTCATTGGTGATAAGAGGAGCGCCGTAGCTCTTGTCGAGTACTACGTTTCTACCCTTAGGTCCAAGTGTTACACTTACTGTATCTGCGAGCTGATTTACACCAGCCTCTAATGCTGCACGTGCTTCTGCACCGTACTTAATTTCCTTTGCCATGATAAAACATCTCCTTTGAATTACTGTTATGCAAGCCACTTGCCCGCATACATAGAACTAATTTGAAAACTAAAAAACAATAAGTAATTATTACTCTACTACAGCTACGATATCGCTCTGCTTAACAATGATGTACTCTTCGTTGTCGAGCTTAACTTCGGTTCCTGAATACTTAGAGTAAATAACCTGGTCGCCAACCTTGACTTCCATCTTTACTTCCTTACCGTCAACAATTCCGCCGGGGCCTACTGCAATAACTTCAGCCTGCTGGGGCTTCTCCTTATTCTGTCCGGGAAGAACGATTCCTGACTTGGTGGTCTCTTCTGCAACAAGCTGCTTAAGAACAACTCTGTCTCCCAAAGGTCTAATCATAATTTATGCCTCCTTAATAGGTTTATTGTTTTGTATTATTAGCACTCTTTGTTATTGAGTGCTAATCACTAAAACATAATATAAACCACCCTACATTATTTGTAAAGTGGTTTAGTATTGTTTATTGTTATTTTATTTTGTTATTTTTCTATTATTGTTATTTTCTTTTTAATACTGCACGGAACTTATTACTTTACTTATTACTTTACTTATTACTTATTTTTCTTATCTCTTATCGCCTATCACACATAGCTTATCATTTATCGCTTATCCGATAAATTTTTCGATAGTACCAATCAATTTGTCCTTATCGATAGGCTTGAGCAGATAACCCTGAGGCTGCATCAAAAGTGCAGTCTTGATTTTATCTTTATCCGTAACACCTGTGAGGAACAATACCGGTACATTTTCTATCATGTTATTATCCCTCATATTCTTAAGAACTGTAGGGCCATCCTCACCGGGCATAGCATAATCAAGCAGTATCAGGTCAGTCTTTTTAGACTCCAGGAACTTGTATGCTATCTTGCCGTTCAATGCTGTAGCCACATCATAAGTTTCATTTAAGTGCTCTTTTATCAGTCTCAGCATAATCGGATCGTCATCGATTACCAATATATGCTTTCTTCTGCTCAATTCCTTTAATTCATCAAGCTTACGCTGAAGCTCTTCGTCCTCTTTCTTTTTACACTCCTTCTCTGCAAGGAACGCTGCAATACCTTTTTTGATTTCGTCTACGGAGATAGGTTTTACAAAAACCTCATCCGCCATGTACACGGCGCCTCTCTGGAAATTATTACAATCCTCTTGCGAGCCGATGATAAATACCGAAGTCTCCATTCTGGTAAGCTTTCTCTTGAGTTCAGACAGCTTATTGATATCATCTCTATTCTCACCGTTCAGACATATAATAAATACATCCGGCACAACAAGATCCAGATGATTATTCATATCTTCATATCTGAGCGATGAATAAATGAGCTTATATTCATCACTGAGATAATTAAATATATCATCAATTATTGTATTGTTTTTACCGACAAGAATAATCTTGTAATCCTTCATAAATAATCCCCCATTATTAATTCTACGTAAAAACAAATCTCATCCGAATCAATAAATCTGAATCAACAACAGCCTTTTTCGCTATTCAGCAACAGCATCAGTTTTTATGTATTAATCCGGCTACTTTATGCATTAATCTCAAGATAACCAACCAATTTAGAGTAATCATACTCTTCCATGATGCCCACATTGGGGTCATAGAACTTTCCGTCATACTGAACAAGGTAATGACCAAAACGGCCGAGCTTCTCAATCATTACACAGCACTTGGGAAGCTTAACTTCGCCTGAACAATTGGTGTATACAATGACATCGGAATGTCCGATACCGTAATAGTTCAGAGCAGAGATAATCTTGCCCATGGTTCCCTGCCACTCGCGGCAGTTCATTACATTTACAACATCATCAATTGTAACGCCGGCAATCATTGCAACACATGCCTGACCACACAAGCCGTCACCCGACTGAAGCTTCAGATCAATACCGTCAACTTTTCTCACAGGATTTTCAAGGCTGTAAGGACTGTTCTCCAACACAACCAATGTACTCCATACATGAAGAATGATGTCGTATACTGTATGCTCTTCAATATTAAGTCCTTCGGCAGCGCCGAAACACATCTCGTACTTACCTTTATCTACGGGTATGAGATCACAAGGCACGTTGATTCCGTTGATAATAATCTCCGCCTTAATCTCAGCTCTCTGCTGAGCAACCTCCCATACATTAAACGGGACACTGACGACATATCCCGCATCTCTTTTTGCAACTTCAGCCGCAAAAGAATACTTCATTGCAACTACCTCCTCTGCAAAATTACTTTTGCATTTTATAATCAAGATCCTATTCCGAGAATAAGTGTAGCTATTCTGAAATAGAGTAATAAAGACAAAGCGTCTACAATTGTTGTAATAAACGGACTCGCCATAACCGCAGGGTCAAAACCGAGTCTCTTGGCTCCTATAGGAAGCAAGCATCCCACAAGCATAGCCACCAATACCGCAAATACCAGTGTCAGACATACGGTCAATGCAACCGCAACACCTACACGATCAATAAGCATGAGCTTGGCAAAATTGGCTGCCGCCAATGACAATCCGCAGAAAAACGCTACTCGCACTTCCTTCCATATTACCTTGAAAATATCTTTGTAAGTAATCTCTCCCAAAGATAATCCACGGATAATGGTAACGCTGGCCTGTCCGCCCGCATTTCCGCCCGTATCCATCAGCATGGGTATATAAGCGATAAGTGCGGCATATACACTGAGTGCTTCTTCAAATGAACTGATGATAGCTCCGGTAAACGTTGCCGATACCATGAGTAACAGTAACCAGGGAATCCTCTTTCTGTATGTATCAAAGGTGGAGGTCTTCATGTAAGGCTTGTCGGTAGGCAAAATAGCTGCCATCTTTTCCATATCCTCCGTGGTCTCTTCCTGGAGAATATCCACAACGTCATCGACGGTGATAATACCTACAAGTCTGTTCTCGTTATCAACTACAGGCATTGCGATAAAGTCATATTTCTGGAACTGTCTCGCAACCTCCTCCTGGTCCATCATGGTATTGAGAGCGATGACGTTCTCATGCATGATGTCTCCGATAATCTCGTCGCCTTCACTGAGAAGCAAATATCTCAAAGCTACGGTTCCGAGCAAATGTCTCTCTTTATCCTGTACATAGCAGATATTGATTGTCTCCGAATCAATACCCACTTTACGAATCTCCTCAATCGCCTGATTAACGGTTAGATTTTCCTTCAGATTGACAAACTCGACAGTCATGATACTGCCGGCCGAATCCTCCGGATATCTGAGCAGATGATTGATGTCTCGTCTGGTCTCGGGACTTGCCTTCGCCAGCAGTCTGGTTACCATATTGGCGGGCATCTCCTCAAGAAGATCTGCCGCATCATCGGACATCAGATTATCAATAATTCCTGCCGCATCCTTTTCAGACATTGATGTAATAATCTTCTGCTGGGTATCGAGATCCAGATAAGAAAACACATCCGCTGCCAAATCTTTGGGCAGAATTCTAAAGCATTTTAAAATATCCTGTTCTTCAAGTTCTTCCATCTGAGTAGCGACATCGGCCTCGTTCATCTCACTCAAGTGCTGACGAAGCTTGGTGTACTGCTTAGTCTCAAGGAACTCCTGAATAACATCTAAGCTGTTATTTTCTTCCATTGCATTTCTCCTGTGTGATTTTTACATAATCGAGGTTCCGTACTTCGAGGAACGGATGAATCGCTATTTCGTTTTTCTCGTTTCATGTAAACCACCACCTTTCCGAAAAATGCATACGGCATAAATACCGACATTTAATTATATAAAAAAATTAATGGTCATGTCAACAAAACATGGCCATTTTACTATTCATTTCGTACATATTTCGATTAAGACATTGTTATTTTTTTGTCATATTATAACAATATACGCTATACTACCACTATCTCCGCCAAATCGCCTCTGGTAAGAAGGCATCTGCCCGCGGTAGCTTCGGTAAGTTCCTTTTCCACGGCTTCAATCTCATCCACACGTATTCTCAGGTTCATTGTCACATCAGCGGTATATTCTGTATTCTCCGCTTCAAGCCCTTTTTGTCTGAGGCAATACTGAATCTTACCGACATCGTTGTAATCGGCTATAATCTCAAGCCACTGTCCCTGCGAGGTTCGTCCTACAGTACTGTTCTCCAATCCGGCCTTGACCGCCTGTGTATATGCCCTTACCAATCCGCCTGTGCCCAGCAGCACTCCACCGAAGTATCTTGTAACTACAACTGCTGCGTTTCTCACTCCGCTTCCGAGCAGTACCTCAAGCATAGGTCTTCCGGCTGTTCCTGATGGTTCCCCATCATCGGAGCATCTGGTCAGCTCTGCGTTTTTACCGATTACATACGCACTGCAATTGTGCCTTGCATCCCAATACTGCTTCTTGACAGAAGCAATAAATGCCAAAGCCTCCTCCTCGCTGTTTACAGCCTTAAAGGTAGCAATAAATCTTGATTTTTTTTCTTCATACTCTCCGATGCCTCCTTCAAGAAGCACCAAAGTCTCTTTAGACTTACCGTTATCCATAAACCACCGTAGTTATCAAAAAGTCGGATGCCGTTTCCGCGTCATCCGACTCTAATTTTGACTATATCAATAATATCAGCTTAATTGCCGTTTTCAGCTGCCGCAGCCGCCGCTTCCATCTGTGCTCTCTGCGCTTCCAGAACAGCCTCATAATTAGGATCGGCATAGAAGCTGGCATCATGAGGACAATAATAAGATGTCACAGGAGTATTATATACATCATTACCATTCTCATCCTTAGAAATAATAGTTGATCCAGATACCAATGCAGGTGCTTCAGGCAGTGGCATCTCTATAGTAGCCTCAACCGCAAAAGGACAAGTTCCGCAAGCAATACGTCCTGCGTAAGCACATACCATACCGCTGTAGTGAAGCTGACAATAACCCAATGCAGCAAGATCAACCTCTTCTCCATCGACAGCCGGGTTATTAACGGTATTGGTATTGGTTGAATCTTCGTCTTCATCCTCGGGAACCGCTCCGGGCTCTGTACCCTTGGCAAAGTACTCAGTGTATGCACATCCGTATGCATTACAAATATCTGTAGCAAGCATACCTGACTTCCTGCACACGGTCACGGTAATGATGTCCTCAGGCTTCTCGAAAGTAACATATTCGAGATTCTCGTGAACACGCTGCATTACAGCTTTCCACATCTTTTTAGAGATAGCGGACTCATTATTTGCAGAGCTTGTGCTCATTCCTATACTGTTGTCATATCCGGTCCATACTGTAGCTGTATAGTAAGGAGTATATCCGGCAAACCATACATCCTTATAGTCAGATGATGTACCGGTCTTACCGGCTATATACATTCCGGGGAACGATGCTCCTCCACCGGTACCCTTGGTTACTACATCGTTCATGGCATTTGTCATGAGCCATGCAGTAGTCTCCTTGAATACTCTGTGAGAAGTAACATCTCTCTTATCAATAATAATATTTCCATCCGCATCGGTAATCAGTGTATATACCTTGGTATCAGCATACTCACCACCGTTTGCAAGACATGCATACGCACCATTCAGCTCATAAGGAGATACACCGTAGGTAAGTCCTCCAAGTGCCAATGTCTGGTTAACATCCGAATAAACATCACCGTTAATAACAACACCATCGGTAAGTGTTGTAAAGCCCATCTGAGTAAGGTAATCATAACCAAGTCTAGGACCAATAACAGTCTGACATTTTACAGCAATAATATTAAGCGAATCTCTTACGGCATCGCGGATTGAGCAGATTCCTCTGTAGCTACCGCTACCCCACCAGTTCTTTACCGCACGACCACCATCATAATTGAAAGGTGCATCGTTAAATGTAGTAGCAAGTGATGCCAGTCCCGCATCAATAGCAGGTGCAAATGATGCAACGCACTTGAATGTAGAACCGGGTGATCTGAATGCATTGGTGGCACGGTTGTAAGTACGACGACCTTCCTTGGTACCGCGGCCTCCAATCATAGCAACAACACAGCCCGTCTTCTGATCCTCGATTACCATTGCAACCTGAGGCTGTGCAGTAAGTGTAATCGCCTCATCAAAGTTGCTGTCATCGGGCTCAACTCCGAGTTCCTCATACATAGCTGCCTTGTAGAGCTCTATAGCCTCATATGCAGCTTCCTGAGAAGCAAAAATAAGATTGAATCCGGTCTTGCCCTGATCCTTAAACCACTTGGTCATCTTCTCTTTACTGTAGTTATGCTGCTCACCCTGATCATCAGTGATGGTAAGCGCATAGTTAAGATACCAATGAACCTCTGTCGAATAGTTCTCGGGCTTCTGGAATTCCTCATCCATAATAGCCTGAATATCGGGATCCATTGTGGTATAAATACGAAGACCTCCGGCATTAAGCATATGCTCTGCCTGGCTTCTGTCATATCCTTCGGCAATCAAATCCTTGAGAACCTGCTCATATACAGCATCCGAGAAATATGATGAGATACCGATATTGGTCTCAAGAAGCTGTGTGTTGTGGAATCCGATACGCTCATATACATCATCAGTATCCGCAATTGCCTCTTCATACTCCGCATGAGTAATAAATCCAAGCTCTTCCATCTTATCAAGACACTTCTTACGTCTCTCGATATTATTCTTGGGATATCTGATTGGATTGTAATATGAAGGGTTCTGTGTAATACATGCAATAACCGCAGATTCGGAAAGTGTCAAATCAATAGCAGACTTACCGAAATATCTCTGTGAAGCAGACTCTACACCGAGTGTATTCTGTCCGAGGTTAATTACATTCATATATCTGAGGAGAATATCATCCTTCTCAGTATTCTTGGTAACCTCGATTGCAAGATACTGCTCCTGAATCTTACGCTTGAGCTGGCGAACCATATTGTCGCCTTCTTCTGTCCATGACGTAAATACGGTGTTCTTAAGAAGCTGCTGAGTAATGGTACTCGCACCCTGCTTCTCCTTGCCCTTGGTCTTGACGAACTGATATCCGGCACGCATAAGTCCCTTGTAGTCAATACCGTTGTGCTCATAGAAACGCTCATCCTCTATGGCTACGAAGGCCTTCGGCAGATAAGGAGAAATCTCATCCCACTCTACCTCAATACGGTTGGAATCCGCACTTACGTACTGGTCAATCTCATTACCCTTGGCATCATAAACAATGGTTGCCTGTCCGGTAGCTACAATATCACTGATATAGATGGTAGGCGTATTTGCCAATACGCTCTTGAACAATCCAAGACCGCCCGCAATACCGCACACAACCAGCAACACTACAGCTCCGAGAAACAGTTTAAGAATAAGGATACCGATCTTACGTCCTATCTTGCTGTCAAAAGCATTAAGCTCTTTCTGCTTATTTCTTATTCCTCTTTTACTATAATTCATAACAAATCCTCATCTCTATGCATACCCATAGATAGTGTATATTATACCAAATAACACAAGATATGCAAAGCACAAAAAAAAGTGCCTGATGCTTGCACCTGTTTTGAGCCGGTGCTATAATCGTTTTTATGAAAACACTGTACACTTCTCAAAAAGTGAATAATGAGTATGAGGTATGCGAAATATACGACCCTGATTTCAAGGCTATTCTTGAAAAAGCCTTCCTCCAGAACCGTATTTCCTACTTTATCAAATGGCCCAAGATTTCAATCTTCTCTCGCAGAAAGTTCATTTGTGTATTCTGCGTCAATGAAAATGTAATCTACGACGCCGAGGATATCGTTGCTCAGCTCAGTGAGGAAACCGGCTACGAGGTGAAGTATCTCAGCAAAAAATCCACTGCCGGTGATAATCTTTTCTAAAGCTACAATATGCACTGTAAGCATATAAGCATCCCCAAAGCTTTAACCCAATATAAAGATTCAGGCCCGTACCGATTGGTACGGGCTTTTTATCTTCTTGAATTTTTCTATTTTTCTGATAGGCAATGTCATTGGTATGTGGACTTTTCATCTCCATCATGACAGATTTTCAGGATAATGTAATGGCTACAAGTCTTTTTTCTCTCCGCCCATTACATGTTTTCAGAATAATGTAATGGCTACAAGTCTTTTCTCTCTCCGCCCATTACATGTTTTCAGAATAATGTAATGGCTACAAGTCTTTTTTCTCTCCGCCCATTACATATGCTCAAAATATCGTAATGGGTACAGTTATTTTTCTCCTCTGCCCATGACAACAACTTATGAAATATCTATAATAAGACACACAAATGTAAAAGGGATTAGAAAAAAGTGTTGATAAATAGGGCGTGAGTACTAAAAAATCCGGCGCTCCATCAGCGCCGGATTCTCTATATCTGTAGCTATATTTATATCTATAGCTATATTTATATCTATAATTCACTTCTACTCTTTACTTATCGAAACAACATATACAGTCTCATTCTCCACTCTAAACTTGACTTCATATCCGCCAAAACGCATACCGTACACACGATTGGGATCGTCATGATATGCCGGTCGTGGATCCTGACCAAGCACCTGTATCAATCCGGCACGCAAGTTTTCGGGCACCGTCTCCAACATACTTGCAGTTGCTTCGTCCATATTCACATCAAGCGAATATTCCTTGGTAACAGCGGTGAAACCTTCTTTTGCCTCGGGATGTGCATCCACATAGGGAACATAAGGCTTGATATCATATATCGGAGTATTGTTACGAAGATCAGCCCCGGACACATGTAACACAGGTCCTTCCGGAGTCTCCTCTATGCTCTCCAATCTCACACACGACAGCCCCAAGGGATTTGGTCTGAACGGTGAGCGTGTGGCAAACACTCCCATATATTCATTGCCGCCTAATCTAGGTGGTCTGATTCTCGGTCTGAATTCCTCCTGCCATACACCTTCAAACTCCCATATCAGCCATATGTACTCAAATCCCTCGAGTCCTTCCACAGCCTTCATATCGGAATACTTTTTTTCAAAATGTATTTCTCCCGGAAGCTCTGATGCCAAACCACTCTGCCTCGGAATTCCGAATTTGTCATCAAACGGAGTCTTTATTCTTGCAATGACATCTATCTGCATCTTTTATGCCTCTATAGCACTCTTGATAGTATCCATAAGAGTCTTGTACTCAGCAAGAACCGAAGCGTGCTTAGCCTGCAATGTTGCCACATCAGACTGTGCTGCTGCCATCTCAAGCTCCTTGGCCTTGGCAGACAAATCCTCAGCTCCTATCATCAGCGAAGTACTCTTAACCGCATGAATCTGTACTCTGTAATCGGTCCAGTTGCTGTCAGCAAAATAACGATTAAGCATTTCCGTCTTGTCGCCGTCAATATATTCCTGAAGCATCTCTTCGTAGAAATCCTCATCCTCGCCACAATACTCCAAGCCCAAATCTGTATTAATAACTTTGCTTAAAATATCAATTGCAGACATAACAACCTCCTTTTATCTAATCTTTCTGGCCTCTGTGTAATATCTCTTATCCTGAGCATGACCCATCGAGAAGGTCTTGCGGGGAAGTACACCGTCTGCCATTACGGTCTTAAACAGCTGCTCCTTGCCCATAGCGGGAAGCAGGAAAGAAAGATTACCCTCTCTGCTGCCAAGCTCCATAACTACATCATCACCGTGCACATAATCTATCTCTGCCTTCTTGTCGGCAAGATAATCATCCAAAAATGCCTGAAGTGTACCTACCGCCAACTGCTTAGTGGGCTTGGTAATCACAACAACACCGGTCTCACCCGCAAAATGATAGGTGATAATCTGCGCATTGCTTACATCCTCAGCTTCACCGGCTTTTTTCAGTATTTCCTCGGCACTTACTTCAAGTGCTGATATCTGCGCTATTCTCACACTTCCGGGATATGCCTTCATCAGTGAATCAATCACATCCTCGGCATCTACTCCGAACAAAGTTCTGTGAATAGGCTCAAATTTAAGTGCATCATCATGGTTGTTGACCACTTCCACAAGCGCATATCTTGCGGGAAGTGAAGCCCACTCAGATTCGGGAGTAACCTTCTTGAGATTCTCATAGCACTGCTTTGCGGTAGCTAACGAATGATTGCCGTCACCAACAGCAAAAAGTAACGGAGCACTGTCGCCCATTCCGTACTTTCTCTCCATAGCCTCGGGACTCTTGAGTGCTTCAAGTGCCTTCGCTACAGCTTCACACTTCTCTGCGCCCACCTTGTATCCGCAGATATGTCCACCGCCGAGCATCAAATCATAATCATATATCTTCTCAAGGCATCCGCAACCTGACTGTGCAGCATCTGTAAGAGGCTCAATCACCGTTCTGTCGGGGTCGTCAATCAAAAGCATTACATGAGGAAGCTCTATGGGAGCATTTTCTCTTACCTTCACTCTGGGAGGTATTCTTGATAATACAGTACCCTCAGTCGCACGAATAAGTGCACCGCTTCCGGGCGTAAAATCATACTGCTCCAAATCAACCATTCCGACCAGACCGTGTCTTACTTTTCCGTCAGACTGGGTTCTCTCCACATAAATCAATGAATCCTCGAGAGTCTTGAACACACCGGCCTCGAGATATTTACCCATGTTCTCATTGATAGCCTTGATTTCCTCATCTACTCCGTCGCTTCCGAGCTTTACCTCAGGAAGGATAAGTCTGAGTGTAGAAGGCTTGTCACCTACGATATTCTCAGCCTCCGCCCAATACTCAGGCTGTGAGGTGAACTGGTCACATGCAACAACCGACCACTTCTCCATCTGAGCTTCGTTAGGTAATAAAATATTTGCGGGATAAAATCCCAAATTACTAAAATTCTTATTCATCGTCTTCCCTTGTGATGTCTTTCTTTTTCAGCGTACATCTTAGCGTCTGCCTTCTTGAGCAATTCGTCAAGCTTGGTTGTGGGAGTCAATCTTGCAATCTCCACACCTGTGCTGGCGCCTACGCTGTATATGTCATCACGTGATTTATTATATTGATCTATTCTTTCGTTGAGCTCGGTCTTAAACTTAACTTCTTCTCCCTCCGGCTCTTCTCTGAACAGCTTGCAGTATGCATACTCATCTCCACCGAAACGAGCGCACACACTGTCTCCGTCGGTCATATCGCGAAGGATCGTCGCCATTGCGATAATAGCCTTATCTCCCTCAATATGTCCGTAATTATCGTTAATGCGTTTCAAACCGTCAAGATCCACTGAAACAATCATAACATAATTGTACTTTTCAATATTTCTCTTCTTATCAAGCTCTCTGTAGAAGCCTCTGCGATTGTTTACTTCGGTAAGAGGATCTGTAATATAGAGCTTTTCGAGCTTTTCATTAGCCTTGCTCAGCTTGTCATTGACACTGGAAATCTTCTGTGTCTGGAGCACGCTGGCAATACTCTGTGAAAGGCTTCGTGTAAAGAAATACAACTCATAATATTCATAATCGATTCTGTGCGGCATTACACCGACAGCAAGATATCCGAATACCTTGTCCTGTACATGGAGCGGCAAATATACCAGGTTCTTAACTTCATCAAGAACCGAATCCCTGTACGGAATCTGTTCTCTCATACGGAAGGCCTTGAGAGGCGTTGTAGGCTCCTCGCCCTTGTGATACTCCCATATCAGAACCATCTGACGATCCAGCGGATTTCTGGCCTCGTCATTTTCTCTGACACCTTCGAGCCACTCCACCTTCTTCATCATTTCAACATCATCATCTATCTCATCACGTCTGAGACAAATATACATCTCGCTGTAATGATCAAATGCACTTATAAATTCGTCCATCTCCTTGATCATACGAAGCAACGACATACAACTGGTCATACTTACAACCATGTCCTGCATCACATCGTAATAATTACGGAGAACGACGTTCTGAATATAAAGCTCCTGCAGCTGCGAATTGGCCGAATGTGCCAAATTCTTACATCCGCATGACTCTGAAAATCTTGTATGAAAAGGAACCAGGAACTTATTCATAGTGTTCTTGGCACCGCGATTGTGCGAAACGATTGCATCTACCGCCAAGTATCCGCTTCTTACCAAATCTGTCTCAGCCGTAGTAAGACGGGGAACCGCATATTTTTCAAGCGCGATTCCGTCGAATCCTGTCACTATAACATCATTCGGAACAGAATATCCTCTTCTTGCCAGTTCATCACATATAGTGATAGCCATGGTGTCATTCAATGCAATAAACGCATCCGGAAGCTTCTTTCCGCTCTCCCAGAACTTAGTCATAGCCTTGCGGCATGGAGCCTCCCAGAAATCACCGTAGTAAATATTGTCATCGGAAAAATCGATACCGTAACGCACAAAAATCGAGCGGATTGCATTCACGCGATCATCGGAAAATCTATTATCCTTAACACCTGCCATGACCACAAAATCTTTGCAGTTATGCTCGGTAATAAGATGCTCGGTAATCTCCTGCATCGCTCCGTTGTAATCGTAATTGATACTGATAGCATCATCGACGGTTCTGTCTATGGTTACAACAGGTATGTTATATGCCTTGGCATTACGGATTATCTTCTCATTGATGGCTTCAGACTTAATCTTTTCGGGGAAAAGAATGATACCGCTGAGATGTTTATAATCAATTATGTCATAAACGCTCTCCTCACCCTTATCGTGAAGATCGTGCTTGTGGAGTTCAACGAAGGAATTGTATATCTCAACATACAGTCCCTGTTCCTCGGCACGCTGCGTTATAGCTTTTATTGAATCTGTCTGCACATTCTCGTCCATTCTGACGATGCAGACCGCAATTACACCCTTGTTCATTTAACTCTACCTCATGACAACAGATAAAGTAAGTATACCACAAAATCTTAGTATTTCATTACAATCGGAGCAAATTTCTTGGCGATAAGATAGATGGGATCCTCCAATGTTTTACGAGCGTTCTTGAGCTCTTTTCTAATCTCAATTCCCTGTGGACAATGCTGTTCACACTTACCGCATTCGATACAGTTGGCCGCTCCTGTGTAGTCCTTTCTCAGAGCGGTGCACATATAATATTCCTTCATGGAAGTAAACCATCCGTCGGAATATCTCTTGTTGTATGCCGAAAATGTTCCGGGGATATCTACATTCTTGGGGCAAGGCATACAGTATCTGCAGCCCGTGCATCCTACCTTCATCTTGGCATTTATAGCAGCCAAAACCTTGGCATAGAGCTCCTTATCCTCATCGGTAAGCTCACCTACCGCAACCTCCGATGCAATTCGGCAGTTCTCCTCTATCATCTCAAGAGAATTCATACCTGACAGTACGCATGTAACCTCAGGCTGCTCCCAAAGCCAGCGAAGTGCCCATTCTGCGGGGCTGCGCTTGATAGGATATTTTTCAAAAGCCTTGATAGCATCCGCAGGGAGGTTGTTGACCAATCTTCCTCCGCGAAGAGGCTCCATAATAATTACAGGAATACCAAGCTCTGCAGCATGCATCAGGCCGGTTCTTCCCGCCTGAGAATTCTCATCCATATAGTTGTACTGAATCTGGCAAAAATCCCAGTCATATACATCCAAAAGCCGGCAGAACATATCCGAATTGCCGTGATATGAAAATCCAACCTGTCTGATTTCTCCGCTTTCCTTCTTTTTGGCAATCCACTCCTTAATTCCAAGGCTGCACAGTCTCTCCCATGTTTTGATATCTGTTAGCATATGCATCAGATAGTAATCTACGTGGTCAGTGCGAAGTCTCGACAATTCCTCATTGAAATACTTATCAACGCTCTCTGCGTTCTTGATCATATAATGAGGGAGCTTGGTTGCGATATTGATTTTATCTCTGACATTGTTCTTCTCAAAAATCTCACCGATAAGAGCCTCGCTGCCGGTATAAACATACGCAGTATCGAAATAATTGACACCCTTGGCTATAGCGTCCATTACTTCCTTTTCAGCCTTATCATAATCGAGCTTACCTGCCTTGGATGTAAATCTCATACATCCGAATCCGAGCAAAGATATATCATTTCCGTATTTGTCTTTTCTGTACTGCATAGTCATTCCTCTAATGTATTGCTGTTTTTATCAGGTTACTTATCTTTCTTGTACTACCACGTGCTTTCATTTTCGCACCCAATCCGGCATAATCACTTACAGGACTCTCTGGTCAAAATCCGTACCGCTCTCATCGCGCATCTTTCTGATATACGGCTCCGGATCCACCTCCATCTTGAGCATTATATCCAATGACTCCAGGAGCAATCTCTCCTGTCTGAATCGATTCATATCCTCACTTCTGTCCATATATGCCTTAAAATGGTCCACCTGCCATACCAGGATATCCGTCAGATGATAACCGGCCACTACATGCTTGTCCCAAAAATCACCTCTGTCGTGGTAGTATGCCAGCTCCATCAGCACTCCCTGCGAATGACTGATTCTGTTCCACAAATCAGCGGCAAACTCCTTATCCTTGCCGGCCTGCTCCGACAGTCTGTATACAAAGTTTTCAAGAACTTCAAAAGCCTTCTTCTGTTCTTCTGTCATATCAATCTCCCATGCCTATCAATATTCAAAATCACATACATATTAATTATAATTCACAGTTCGACCGTTAGTAAACAAAAAAGGCGGTGAAGAATGCTCTTCTCACCACCTTTTACAGTTATTTTTCAGTTAATCCGCCGGCATTTATCACAATATTTCATCAACGGAAGATATTTCCCTATTCGGGCCATACAAAATGAGCATTTCCGTACTCAAGACCATCGATAAGAATATTCTGACCTGTGCAGAAACGATTGGTAACGGTCATAAAATATGCCCATTCGGCAGTCTCTTCCACACTCATCCATCTGCGAAGAGGTGTCAAATCCATTATCTGATTCCAGAGATTGGGATCTTCCATGACAGGCTTGTTCAAATCTGTCACAACTCCGCCAAAATCCAGACTGTTGCAGGTCGCGCCGTACTCTGCGATTCTCAGTGCCACATTCTTGGTATAAGAAATCACACCGCCTTTGCTGGCAACATACTCAGGAAATTCCGCGCCGGAGTGAGCTCCCGCAGAACCGATCATCAATACAGCCTTTATATCTTTATGGATACCGTATTTTTCTGTGATATCGATGACACCCTTAAGGTTAACCGCTATATCGTCGTCTCCCTGGATGCCCGCATTATTGATGAGTATATCAACCGGTGCCACCTCGGGATAGCTTTCTTTATCGCGTACATCGCCTACAAAATGAACATAATTCGGATGAATGAAAGCGGCCTCTTTCTTGTCAAATCCGGTCACATTATGTCCTTCTTTCAAAAACTGTTTTGCAATTGCCAGACCGATACCCGATGAAGTTCCAGTGATAAAAATATGCATTAAGCCACCTCTCTGTCATTCTTTTTCTGCTTGCCGTAACCGTACAGCGCTATATACTCCGCGCCGATTTTATCCTTCTCCCAGCCCTGAGATACCTTGTAGCCTATAGGGGAGAAAATCACCTCGCAGAGGAGTTCCATAACCGCACCTGTAAGCGCACACAGAACACACTGCAGAAGTGTCAATCCGAAGAAGGTATGGCTTACGATAAGCGCAAACACCAGGTTATCAACAAACTGACCGATAAATGTAGATACATAGCTTCTGAATGCAAATGTAGCAAAATTCTTTTTCTTAGACTCTGCCTTGAGGCCGATCAAATAATTCATAAAATTATTAACTATTGCAGATACAAGGAATGCAATCGAACTTCCCATAAGTACGTACCAGGTTCCGCCGAAGGTACTGTCCAAAGCGGTGTTGATTACAGCTTCAGAGCCCTCGACATAGCTTGCACTCCACTCTCCGGGTAGCTTGCTGATTCCGAAGAAGATGCCGCACATAAACAGATTGGCAAGCAATGCAATTACTGATAAAAGGTTAGCCGCACGAGGACCAAAATGTCTGGTTACCATATCCATTGTCATGAAAACCATCCACGACAAAAAGAATCCGCAATCAAGTACGATGTACTCAAACGGAAGCGGTACTGCCTTATTTGCAAGTAAATTCATGGTGATAATTGCGACGATATATGACGCAACGACTGGTGACGGGATACTGCGCAGGAGCAGAGTTATCTCCTTAAGCAACCCCTTAGAACCGGAATTTTTCATTTGTTTTCTCCTTGGTTTTATTATTTTACGAGAAGGATTTAGAGGCCGAACTCCTCGCCGAACTTTTTGCATTATATTACAGATATCTGCATACTGCAAGCATAAAAAAGAGAAGCTTAAGCCCTTACTTCAATGAATCCTCATCAAGCTTACCGTCAGCGATAGTCTTGTCCACCCAGAGCTTAAGTGAATTAGCCTGAGCCACAATCTGATCAAGCTGCTTCTTAATCTTTTTGAAATCCTCGATCTCATCATCATCAATCTGACCGTTGGATGTAATCTCTATAAGACGATTCTTGTATCCGTCCATTGTATTCAATGAAGAAAGCATCATCAGAGTAATCTCTGCCAGACTCTTGTACTCGATTTCAGGCACATGAACCTGTCCGATGGGACACTCATGTGAGCAAAAATAGTTACAAAGATTAGGTGCCTTGTATGCCTTAGCCATCAGCAAAATCTCATCAGGATGAGGAAGTGACTTCTCATTTTCAATCTTCTCAATTCTGTCATCTGAGATATACTGCATAAGATCTGCTGCAGCTTCTCTGGTAAGTTCCTGTTCCTCTCTGCATATCTGATAGATGTTCTTGTTTTCTTTTACTGATTTCTTTCCCATTTCAAATTATCATCCTTATAGTTTATTACTGCATCACCGGGACTTATACGCTTCGTCCCTTCTTGGATGCCTTCTTATCAACGTACATCATAACATCGGCCTCGTCGATGACCATGTGATAATCATCACACTGTATCAGCGGCATAATTGCATAACCGATAGCAGCCGAATACTCATACTGACCGCCCATAGCCTGATTAACCTTGATCAGGTTATCCTTGAAGGCCCTGGCCATATCGGAAGCATCTTCTTCCCTGTATCTGCCGATTCCCAGTACGTAAAACTCATCTCCACCGCAGCGAGCCGATATCTCACGTCCCATAACCGTCATCTGAATAGCCTTTGCAATAGCATTGATACCTTCGTCTCCGGCTTCATGACCCTTTGTATCGTTTAAGAGCTTAAGGTTATTCATATCAATAACCAACGCGACAACATTATATTCCTTATCAGGGTGATTTTTCAACACTGACAATGCATCTTGTCGCCAATCCATGAAAGCTCTTTCCAAACCGCGTCTGTTGTACAGTCCTGTCATCTGATCATGTTCAGACATCTTCAATATCAGATTCTTGGCGCGGCTCATCTCAAGCGCGTTGTTCAAATATCTGATATAAGTACCGTATATCGGATTCAAGCGAGCAGGTTCTGTCAAATCATTCTGAAGTACCGCATATCCCATTGACACATTGCCGTAATGAAGCGGTGTAAAATAATACACCTGCGGCTTATCGAATATATCATCCTCAAGAGATATATCCTCAAGTCCGGGAATGCATCTTGCCAACTCATTGTCAAATATAGGCAGCATCTTGGATATATCAAATTGCATGACTCCGTTAGTTCCCCAGAACACGTGATTTTCATAGCCATGCAGCTTTTTATCCATATCCGAATAAATCACCATATTCATATGCTTGGTGTACTTATTGCTGCCGCGATTGGCCTCGAGCCAATCAGTATTCAAGCACATGTAAAAGCATGTATACGGCTTTAGCAAATATACCGATTCATATATCTTCTTGAGGCAAGCATCAACGCTTTCCATCGATGTAAACGACTCGGATATATAACTGTTCGACAGCGCTGACATCGATACGCCCTGCTGATGTGCCTCCTCATTGGACTCGTAATCACTGCTGCGAAGATATTCTCTCAGCTTTCTGCGAATCTTGGTTGAATTCTCCATGCAGCCACAGGTAACACCGTAACAAATATTCTCATCACCTGCGATTTTGGCCTCTATCAACTCACGGTCCGGCTCAATCATCCGGACAAGTCTGTTCACAGCCGCAGCACCGTTGTAACCTCTGTCGTACTCATATGTAGTCACGGGCGTGTAATTCATTGCAGCTTCCATAGTTCCGCCGTAACCTATTACCTTGATATCCTCCGGAACACCGATACCGCAATTAATCAAAGCATTGGTAAGACCGATTGCCATATGATCTGAAGTACATATTATTGCTTCAGGTCTGTCGAATGCACCGGATACGATATCCATAGCCAATTTTTCACCTGACAAATACCAGAAGTCACCATAGACAATTCGGCTGTCGTCAATCACGATACCGTTATCTTTCAGGCATTTGCGTAAAATTTCAAGCCTGTTCTCGGCATCACCAACCTGCTTAGGTCCGGTCAATATAGCGATATTTCTGCATCCGTGCTTTTTAATAATGTGGGTTGCGATAGTCTTGATGCCGCTCTCCTCGTTTGAATAGACTACATCATAGTCTCCGAACGGAGAATCAAGGGCAACGACCGGAACGTGACATTCCTTTTTAAACTTCTCAAGAAGTCTGTCCACAAGTTCTGTATTCTGCTCTTCCTGCATAGGAATAGGCGTAATCAGAACTCCGTCAAACAGATCGAAATTGATAATATCATAGATTCTGAGTTCTCCCTCAAGGTAATCCTTGAAGAAATGAGAGCTGTGTACCATCGGTGAAACAACAACGACATCATAACCGTAAGCATTACACTGCGAAAATACACGGTTCATAATATATGTCGTAGTCTCATCATCGGGACTGATTGTAAGTAAAGCAATCTTCTTACGTTTCATATAATACCCTCTATACCCCATAGCAAAAACAAATATGCAGATTATATTTTATCACATTCCACCGTCAAAAGGAATAACCCCCAAGGCCTCATTCCCGTATATGAGCGCTTATAAATAGACAAAAAGAAAGAGAGAATTCTGTACTTTCATACAAAATTCTCTCCTGTATTCAATAGTGTAATGAGCTTAACCGATTTATCTAAAATTAAATCATGTTAAGAAGCTCTGAAGGATTGTTACTGTGAAGAATAGCCTCTTCTCTGTCAATCATACCCATTCTATAGAGCTGAGCAAGTGAGTAGTTGAGAGAATGCATTCCCTGACCAAGTCCTGCATGCATTGCACTGGGAATCTGGTTGTACTTACCTTCACGAATGAGGTTAGCAATTGAGTTGTTGTTAAGCATAACCTCAGTAGCGCAGATACGTCCGTCTTCCTGTGATCTCGGAACAAGGTCCTGAGTGATAACAGCGGTAAGAACTGCTGAGAATCTTGATACCATTGAGTTCTGAATCTCAGAAGGGCAGGCACTGATTACACGGTCAACGGTCTGAGCAGCTGACTTGGTGTGAAGAGTTGAAAGCACGAGGTGTCCGGTCTCTGCTGCATTGATAGCCGCATTGATGGTCTCGAAGTCACGCATCTCACCTACCATGATTACATCGGGGTCTTCACGAAGTGCTGAACGAAGTGCTGTAGCGAAATCAGGTACGTCTCTACCAACCTCACGCTGGTGAACGAATGACTTGTCATACTTGTAAACGTACTCGATAGGATCCTCGATAGTGATAATATGCTTTGCCTGATGCTTATTGATATAGTCAATAAGTGAAGCAAGTGTAGTAGACTTACCTGAACCGGTAGGACCTGTTACAAGGATAAGTCCTGCTCTCTTATTAGCAAGATTGAGAAGGATATCGGGCATACCCAGCTCATCAAATGTAGGAATATAGGGATCCAACAAACGAATACTTGCTGCAAGATTGTTTCTCTGATGATAAACGTTAACACGCACACGGCCTGCATTATCGGCATATGCTACGTCGAGATCGTTTCCTGCCTTAACGTACTCTACATCCCTATCCTTAAGGATTGAAAAAATCATATCCTCAGTCTCTTGAAGTGTGGGCGAGATATTAAGAGTTCTGAGGTCTCCGTATCTTCTGATAGCAACGGGGCATCCTGCAGTCAAATGTAAATCTGAGCACTTACTTGCACGAGCCTGATCAATCAAATCATTTAATGTCATGTTCCTTCTCCTTCATAATAAACTTCGCATTATATCCTAATAAAAAATACAACACTAAATAATAATAACATAAACCGAAGAAAATGAAACCTTCGATTTATGTTATTCATCTTGTTTTATGTACAATAATCATACTTAATATATGTTAAATATGACGAAAAAATTTTAACCACTTAACAAACTAAATTTCAATACACTATTACATGCTAGAAAGGATATCGTACATAGCGCCTGAACCAAATGCCATTATAATTACAAAAAATACGATAACATTGAGCACCATAGCTACAGCGCCGGTGATAATACCTGCAATACCAAGCTTCTTTCCAATCTGAACCTTCTTGGTGGTAACGGTAGCAATCTTCATAACAGAATTATGAAGAACAATTGCAGGAATCGCCATTCCGATTGCAAACAAACCAAAAACGAAAGCCATTATAGGATACCAGCAGAAAATAATTCCGAATACACCATAGAACAAAGCGAAAATACCGAATACCATTGATGTAATCTCTTTACCGGGGCACTTCACTTCATTTGAAGCCCTGAACGGCTGATTATATACAGGTGTATTGTAAGGATTTCCATTGTAACCGGCATTGGGATTATATCCGCTATTTCCATTAAATCCATTATTTCCGTTATATCCGTTATTTCCGTTATATCCGTTATTTCCGTTATATCCGTTATTTCCGTTATAACCTGTGTTTGATGAATAAGCTCCTGAATTGTTGTTTGAATAAACTGAATTGTTTTCTTCCATAATTTTTACCCTCATTTAAAATTGTATGTGCGGTCACATCGACCTTTTCATACATAATAATATAATTTGCATAGTCAAAAAAGGCTCAAATCTGCGAAATACGACAACATATTCCGCACTACAGCTCGACAACAATACTCGGATTACTCCATCTCGGTATATGCCTTTACCACAGCATCATACTCCTTGGCATCAGTAATCTTCTCTACTGTAAAATCATCCTCGGTGAGCTTGGTTCTGTAGATATACACACCGTCATCACTAATCTCATCACCTACTACACGTGATGCAGCCGCATAATGCTTGCCGTCATAATCAAACTCATCGACAACTGCCATCTCGACCTCGCTGCCGTCCTGTGCAGTCACGGTAAAAATAACATACTCCTGTGCATCGTCATCTATTGCATTTACAATCTTCTCGTCACTCATTTTATTATCTCCTCATTCATATATTCTGCCGTGTATTAACCGACATTGTTTATCAACTCTTTTATCAGACCTTCATTAAGTCCGGTTCCGATTACAATCAAGGTCTTCTGACCGATAGCTATAGGCTGCGTCATCAGCTCGTACTGAGTGGCATTGACCTGATAACTTACTCCGTCCTCAATCACAAAGCCCTTGATTCTCAATACATTACCATATCTCTCATCGGAAAACAGCAGCTTTATCTTACGCTGCAGCTCTTCCAAGCTGTCCTTGACTTCCAAAAAGCTCACAGACTCAAACGAAGTATCCGCTCCGGCAGTCATTTTAACATAATCACTGATAATATATCCGGAATTCACAATATTTTCATAATCCGCATCGTCAAATTCAGACCAATCTTTCTCGATAAATCTACCGCCGAACTTGTTGCACTTGATTCGCTCCGCCGCATCCACGATATGCTTCTTGGTATTTGCAATCCTCTCCGGTGTGGACAGCTGAGTCCTGCTAAGCACTATGCTGCCTGCACAAGCTGCCTGCGAAGCCAGGAGAAAATCCGCTTCCTGTCCGATATCATCCGCAAGATTGGCATTCACAATAGTGATAACACTGCCTATCTCGTACCAGTTCTCCAACGGTTCCTCGCGAAGCGCATCATAAAACTGGTCCATGTCAAACACACCGGAAGGCTCCACTATCACGCGGTCGTAGCCACTCATAGCCATAGCTATCAGCTTCGTCTTGAACCTGCGACTCAGACAATCCGCATCACATGCTGCTGCCACCATTTCCAGCTCGCATTTATCACAACGCAACCTGTTCAGGAGCAACATATCTACATTGATTGCTCCCAAGTCATATTCCAATATGCCCACACGCAAACCCTTGCGCATCAAATATCTGGCATACTCTATCAAAAAAGTAGTCTTACCCGCGCCTAAAAAGCCGGTAATCAAATCAATCTTAATCATATAAATTAACTAAACATCTCAACCAACAACGTTAAAAACCACAGGCAACCATACAGTGTAAATATAATACCAACAGGGATTGCTGCGATACCCATTCCTCTGAGCTTGATTTTCTTCATACTAACGGTAATGCAACCCATTATTACACCGATTATGGAAAAAATAAACGACAGCGAAAGCACCAATGCAATAATCGGCACGGGAGAAAACTCTCTGGTGTCAGGCTCCTTGCTGATAGTAACAGTAGGCTGGGGAACACTCGCATATGTAGGCTGAGGCTGAGCCATAGACTGTTGAGCAGGTTGAGTCATAGGCTGCTGAGCGGGCTGAGTAATTCCGTTCTGCTGCATAGCTCGTACTGTCATCATAGAAGCATCCACTCTCATGGTATGGCTCTGAACATGTGCCTGAATATTCGGAGGTATAGGATACATACACTGCACTACATAAGGCTGACCGATACTGATCTGCGCTCTGCCGTCCCACGCACCATAGACATGAAGTGCTGTACCGTCACCGGGAACGACAATATTTCTGCTATAGTTCTTGCTTCCAATCTTCATTATCAACTGATGATAGCCGGGGAACACGGTATACTCGATGGTCTGACCGGTATAGTAAACATCCTTACGACCGTTTGCCACGATTCTGGTTACCATCGCCACACTGGGCTGAGTAGCCGAATAATGGATAATAAGGTTAGGTGCCTGTGCTGCACCGGTTACCTGTGTATAGCTGTATCCCGGAGCAGCATTTGATGCAGGCGAGATAGTGAGTGAAGGTGCAGGTGCTGCCGCAGTTGCGGTAGGTGCCGCGTTGGGTGCCGGTGCTGCTGTAGCTGCCACAGTTGCCGCAGGTGCAGTAGGTGCTGCAGGTGTGGTATTTGCCACAGGCTCTGTGCTTACTACAGGTGCCGCAGGTGTAGTACTTGTTTCAGGTGCTGCAGGCTCAGGCAGAGTTCCTGCTACCGCGCTGATAGTAGCCTCATCTTCTTCTGTCTCATATATAGATTTTGCAGTTCCTGCGAATACTGTCTTCTCATCATCTGATTCAGGCACTCCCGCGAATACTGTCTTCTCATCATCTAGTTCAGCAGGTGCCTCCTTGCTCAGCTTGATAGGCTTGGCTGCTGTAGCCGCAACAGTCATATCATCTGCAGCTGCCGCTTCTTCTGTAGCAACCGCTTCCTCATTAACCACCACATCTTCTGCCGCTGCTGCTTCTTCAGCTACTATCTTGGCACCGCAGCTACCGCAAAATGAAGCTCCTTCTTCTATTTCACATCCGCAATGTATGCACTTTATTTTTTCCACCGTTATATATCCTCCAATCAACTATTATCTTTTTATAAACGCCACTTCTCCTCGATACGCTGCTCGAGCCTCTCGATTTTGGCACTCATCTCTTCTTTGATATCACGGAAGTTATCCAACATTCCGTCACGCCACTCGGTAAAATTATCCTTGATACCGGATGACAATTCATCCATGTTATCCTTGAAATCTCTCTCAATCTCTTTGATATTCTCAGAAACATTTTCGCGGAAATTGTCTGTCTCAGAATCAAGATTATCCTGCGCATCACTTCTAATCTGATACCACTCATTCTGCGCATCATCAATATTATTCTTGATGTGCGTGATATCACTGTGCAGCTCATCATAATGACCGAACATTCTCTGAGCGCTGTCTATCCACTCTGAACCCAATGCAAACAGTAAATCGTTGGCCTGGCGCTTACGATTGTTCAAACCGTTACGCAACTTCAACTCAATGATTTCGCCATAACGTTCATGTGCATTACGTACGCTCTGATCCCATGAGATATAAATCTCCTCCATCGCTGTATTGCCTACACGATGCATTTCATCGAGATTGGGACCTATTTTTTCCAGCAATGCTGCCATAGATTCAGCATTTTCTTCCACCAGATATCCGTTGCGCGCATCGGTGATACCTTCCGCAGCACATGAATCCTTGATAAGCACACTGCCCAATCCGCATGCTGCTGCCTCACGCACCACTATACCGTTGGTGTCATATGTAGAAGGGAAAAGGAATAAATCCGCTCTGGTATTCCATGCGCGGAGCACCTCTCTGTCGCTGATAGAACCGGTGAAAAACACCTTGTTCTTGAGACCGTATTCCTCAACCTGATGAGCTATCTCTTCTCTGTCTGCTCCGTCTCCGACGAAAACCATTCTGAAATCGATGTTTTTACGATTCAAAATATTCAGAGCATCAACTATAATCGGAAGTCCCTTGTACTTCATGATTCGTCCTACAAAAAGGAACACCGGCACTCCTACCGGAAGATCATATCCTTCTGTAGTCTTTCTCACAGCTTCCTCATCAGCACGGCCCTTGGGAAAATCTACTCCGTTGGTCATGATACGGTATTCACCCTCATATCCCAACGATACCAAATTGTCACCGGCACCCTTACTGACTACCCATACCTCATCACATGCTGAAACGTTCGAAACTATAGCCTTCAATGTCTCAGTCTGAATAGTCTTGGACTTAATAGCCTTCGCAATATCCACATCGAACTTGGTATGATATGTAAAAACTATGGGCACCTGCAAATCATGACGCATCATTCTGGCTATCATCATAGAAGCCGCAGGACAATGTGCATGAATAATATCAGGTGCAAATTCCTCAAGCTTGCCCACTTCTCTGGCAGCCATAGGATTACCTACCCTGTAGCCTTCGATAAGTGCTTTGACATCTACGCTTTTATACGGCACCACCTGATAAGGATATGTAGTATAATCCACATTCGGATATCCCGGCGTACCGACAATCACATTAGCCAATCGGTCTTCGTGCAGTATTCGAGCGTAATTTGCTACTGTATTGGCCACTCCGTCTATAATCGGAGGAAACGAATCATTCAATAAACAAACTTTCAATTCAAATCTCCATAGTCAAAAATCAATGTACAATCAACGCATTCAATAAATATCACAAACTATGATATCAAGCATAATATACTATTATATCACTATATATCTTTTAATACACGATTATATAAAACTGTATGAGTAATAATCTTTATTGCATTAAAAA
>JAKSRV010000002.1 GCA_024403435.1 Lachnospiraceae bacterium | reverse complement strand
AAGGCTTCTCATGAAGCAGGCAGGTAAGTCCGTGACGTCCTGCAACCTTCTTCATGGTCTCCATTACAAGCTGGTTGTGGTCAACTGCAATATTTGCAGTCTCATATATAGGAGCAAGCTCATGCTGTGCGGGAGCAACCTCATTGTGCTGAGTCTTTGCTGTTACACCGAGCTTCCAAAGTGCAATGTTAAGATCCTTCATGTAGCTACCGATTCTCTCACGGATAGCACCGAAGTAGTGATCTTCCATTTCCTGTCCCTTAGGAGCGGGAGCACCAAAAAGGGTGCGGCCTGCAAAAATAAGGTCAGGTCTCTTCAGATACTTTTCTCTGTCTACAAGGAAGTACTCCTGCTCAGGACCTACTGAAGCAACAACCTTGGTAGCCTCTGTATTACCAAAAAGTCTTACAATACGAAGTGCCTGCTCGCTGACAGCTTCCATTGAACGAAGAAGAGGAGTCTTCTTATCAAGAGCCTCACCGGTATATGAACAGAATGCTGTAGGGATGCAAAGGATTACTCCGGTAGCATCTTCCTTAAGGAATGCGGGTGAGGTAATATCCCATACTGTATATCCTCTTGCCTCGAAGGTAGCACGAAGACCACCTGAAGGGAATGAAGAAGCATCAGGCTCGCCCTTGATGAGCTCCTTACCTGAGAACTCCATAATCATCTTGCCCTCTTCATCGGGATGAGTTACAAATGCATCATGCTTTTCAGCGGTGATTCCGGTAAGAGGCTGGAACCAGTGTGTATAGTGAGTAGCGCCGTTCTCTACTGCCCAATCCTTCATTGCCTTAGCAACTACGTCTGCAGATTCCTTTGAGAGCTCTCCGCCCTTTTCCATTACTTTCTTTACTTCCTTGAATACGCTCTTAGGAAGTCTTTCCTTCATTTTGCCGACAGTAAATACCTTGCTGCCAAACAGTTCTTCCACATTAAGAATCTCGCTCATTTTATACGCTCCCTTCGTTTGATTGTTCCGCGCTGTATAGTATTTTATGTTTTGTCGATGCGGAACATAACCTTGAACTTTCCCTTGGTGACTGACTTAGCTGTTGTAATAATTATGTCTGACTTGGATGTAATACTCGGGAAATAAAAAAGATGCTCCGAAGGCGCATTAACCCATCGGAACATCTTTGTTCAAGTTTACCGTTATGTTGTTGGGACGATTAACATCCGCAACTGATGTTACTAAAATAATACTATCTTTTTGAAAATGCAATAGTATTTTCTGCTTTTTTCTAAAAATTGTATAATTGTATACAATATCCGACATTGTGATATGTTATTTATTTCATTTTGTACAAAACCCATCAGGCTATTTTTTGTAATGATTTATTTATACAAAAATCTGTAAAATGTACCGTCAATACTCTCCGACGGCTTATATTCATTTTCAATCCACTCCAATATCCAGCTGTTGGTCAGGATACCGTAATCGATTTCTCCGCCGTAGCAAGCGACAGCAATAACATCCGGCATCTTATCAGGATTAAGTTCCCAATACTTTTTCATTCCCTCAGTATTCTTGGGATCGGCAATTGTACTGGGCACCGCAACGTCATAATCTCCCAACATATAAAATGCTGAATCCGTGAGTTCATCAACAATCCATATCGAACTGCCGTCCGGGACATATTGTGCAAATTCGGCAACACATATCTGTTGCTTTCTTGCTCCCGAATCATTGGTAATAATTCCCTTCAGCGGTCCGCTTCTTACCAAAGACATGTCCTCACTTATCACAGAACATATCTGATCTCTGCCGGTAAGAGGAGTTCGGATATATATACATCTCACTACCAGTAATGCTGCAAAGCTCATTCCGCAAATATATATAGCCTTTTTAAGCCTCGTCATCATGGATTGTTCAAGCCACCTGCAAATCGGGATTACAGAAACTGCAATCGCAAGAATTGCATAAGCTCCCGACGCTGTAAACGGCAAATTGGTGAGCATCAATGTCGCAGCAAAACCAACAACGCCAATCCAAAAACCCGAATAATAAACAACCCTCTCCGATACACTCAGAGACTTTCGTGTCAACAGTCCCGCAACAATGATGTATACAAAGATAACCGTATATGCGCATCTGTCGGTCACAAGCACAATATTCAGACAAAAACCGACCAACATCACAATTGCTGTAGACAAAAGGAATATCCCTATTGCATAGTTTTTCAACTTACTTTTGTCATTATTCATCTTTTTCTTGGCGCCCGCATAGGCTATTGCCGTCGCAATACCCCCGACAGCACCTATACCGGCATAGCATATGAGCATTTCGCCTATGTCTTTGAGATATGCATAAAGCTTAGTACCGGCACTGACAGTATGGCTGGGTTCCAGGTTCATCATCGCACTGATGTTTGTCATTACGTCCGACGGTGTGCGTGTAACAAGGAAATATGAAATGTATCCCACTCCTATAATTGCGCATACTCCTGTAAACAAAGCTATTACCGCAGCGCGCTTTTTTCTGTCAGCGTATTTTGCAAGAATAATTACCGCCGGAATATATACAATCAAGCATGACGGGTATGCCAATATCTGAAGACACAGACATGCAGCTGCCGCAATCAGCATAGTCTTTTTTTGCTTTCTGAAATACTCAATCAGACTGCAAAACATCAATATTCCCATCCACACCTGCACATTTGCAAACTCCGGAATTGCAAGGTCCTTGGGTGATATCATAAAAACAAGTATCGATGCAAAATATGCTACCGAGTTACCGATATCTTTTTTCACGGTTCTGTAAAAGCAAACGGCAACAGCAGCTCTAATGAGCATTCCGATTAAATGCAGGAATACAGCAACCCCTGTGTATGACTTAGTTACCAAGTGATACAGCCCCATAAATGCCGCACAAACAAAAGCCGAAGTCTGATGAGGTTCCCACATCTGAGTTATCATCTTGTCCCCGGCCAAAAGCCTGTACGCCATTGCCATCTGATACTGTTCATCATAGCTTACATTGGTAAATGTCCAGACAAGCGCACAGCCGATCATTATTATATTTACTATCCAAAAAAGCTTCTTGTTCAAAAATAATCCCTCACATTGTTGCTATTCCGGAATCATCATTTCAATCATAGCAAGAGATAATCCCTCAAAACAACATCGAACATCATTATATCAAAAAAGCTTCAGCGTAACAAACCGCTGAAGCTTTTAATTTTGGATTATCAAACTTCAAATAACAAATCCGCATATGTAGGAACAGGCCATGCCTTCTTCTCTACCATAGTCTCAAGAGCATCCACAGGCTTTCTGAGGTTGTCCATTGCAACCTTAACCTCATCCCTGAATGCATAAGCCTTGTCCTTACCAACCTTAATAGCTTTTGCATTGGTCAGTGCGGTCTCAAGTGCCTCAAGAGCTGTATAAGTATTGTTCAACTCTGCAGAAATGTTGTTGAGAATCTTGGTCTGAACGGTAGCATCTGCTCCGATTTTTCCGAGAGTCTCGATGGTGGAAGCGAGCTCACCGACATAGCCGATAACTGCAGGAATATAGAGCTTCTTGGTCATATCAATCATGGTACGAGCCTCAATGTTGATAGACTTCGAATAAATCTCATAAGTAATCTCTTCTCTTGACTGAAGTTCGGTTCTTGAATAAATACCAAACTTTTCAAAGAGAGCTACCGACTTCTCGGTAGTAAGTGCAGATGAAGCATCAATCATAGACTTGATATTGGGAAGTCCGCGTCTTGCAGCCTCTTCTACCCAGCCCTGAGAGTATCCGTCACCGTTAAAGATAATTCTCTGATGCTCGGTCATATATCTCTTGATCATGTCATGGATAGCCATCTCAAGATTATCAGCCTTCTCAAGCTCGTCAGCGGCCTCACAGAATGCTTCTGCAACGATAGCATTAAGTGTAGTGTTGGGGCTCGCGATAGAATCGCTTGAACCCACACTTCTGAACTCAAACTTATTGCCGGTGAAAGCAAAAGGAGAAGTTCTGTTTCTGTCGGTAGCATCTTTTTCTATGTCAGTAAGAGTTGATACACCGGTCATCAGCTTCTCACCCTGGATAGAGTGGTCTGCACATCCGGTCTCAACCAACTGCTTTACAACATCATCAAGCTGATCGCCGAGGAAAATAGAAATGATAGCCGGAGGTGCTTCATCCGCACCGAGACGGTGATCGTTTCCTACATCTGCCGCACTCTGACGAAGCAGATCTGCATGAGTATCTACAGCCTTCATAATACATGCAAGTACCAGAAGGAACTGAATATTTTCATTGGGAGTATTGCCGGGGTCGAGCAGATTTACACCGGTATCGGTTGAAAGTGACCAGTTGTCATGCTTACCGGATCCGTTAACACCTGCAAAGGGCTTCTCATGAAGCAGGCAGGTAAGTCCGTGGCGACCGGCAACCTTTTTCATAATCTCCATGATGAGCTGATTGTGATCTACTGCGATATTGGCTGTCTCATAAATAGGTGCAAGCTCGTGCTGAGCGGGAGCAACCTCATTGTGCTGGGTCTTGGCAGTAACTCCAAGCTTCCAAAGCTCAATGTTGATATCCTTCATATAGCTTCCGATTCTCTCACGGATAGCTCCGAAGTAATGGTCATCCATCTCCTGTCCCTTGGGCGCGGGAGCTCCAAAAAGAGTACGTCCGGCAAAAATAAGGTCAGGTCTCTGCAGATACTTTTCGCGGTCAACGATAAAGTATTCCTGCTCGGGACCTACCGAAGCAATAACCTTCTTTGCATCGGTATTGCCAAAGAGACGAATAATTCTGAGAGCCTGTGTTGATACAGCCTCCATTGAACGAAGAAGAGGAGTCTTCTTGTCGAGAGCCTCTCCTGTAAATGAACAGAATGCTGTGGGAATGCAAAGCACTACTCCTGTAGCATCCTCTTTTAAGAACACGGGTGAAGTAATATCCCACACTGTGTAACCGCGCGCCTCAAAAGTAGCGCGAAGTCCGCCTGAGGGGAATGATGAAGCATCGGTCTCGCCCTTAATGAGTTCCTTGCCGGAAAACTCCATAAGCATTCTACCCTCTTCATCGGGATGAGTAACAAAAGCATCCTGCTTCTCGGCAGTGATACCTGTAAGGGGCTGGAACCAGTGAGTATAATGGGTTGCACCATTCTCAATAGCCCAATCCTTCATAGCCTTAGCTACAACGTCGGCAGATTCCTTCGAAAGCTCTCCGCCACATTCCATGACCTTTTTTACTTCCTTAAATACGGTCTTAGGAAGTCGTTCCTTCATCTTTCCGACAGTAAATACCTTGCTGCCGAAAAGTTCTTCCACATTCAGAACTTCACTCATTTCTCTAATCCCTTTCTTTTACATAGAGTGCACCTGTTTGCGACTGATGCACAGAATGAAAAATAAATTGTTTAATGTATTTTAGCAAGTTAATCCCAACTGCGACAGATATAAATTAACTTAACTTTTATAACGTTCTCCGCTATTCATAGGCAAAATAGCATACAAAACTACTTTCTTAGCAGGTCTCCGGTCTCGGGCACTTCAGACAACCGAACCCATACCTGCTCTCTTGAATGAGGACAACTTTCAACGGGTATTATTTTCCCCCAGACAGTCTCTGTTGCCTTGCTGTGAGACAGGCTGCCCGACTGAAGATCGTCACCTGTGCAAAGGTGATACATCGCTTCGACTTTTACGGTAATCTCTCTTCCGTCCGCCTTCATTATCTCAAGCTCATCTCCAACGCAGAATTTATTCTTCTGCTCGAATCTGGCAAGAGTCACAGTCTGACTTTTATCGGTTGTTACGGCGTCACTGTCATCTGCGGCATCAGTTGCGCTTCCACCTGCAACTTTTTTTCCATCGGACGCACTTCCACTCGCATCCTCAGGCATTACACCGCTCTTGATTTCTTCTATCATTGCCAGATATACCGCATCGCTCGAATAGGTATTGTTATCGTAAATCTGGCTTTCCTCATCCGGTTTTCCGTAGAAAAATCCGGTGCAGAATTTTCTGTAGGTACATTTTGCAATCTGTTCACGGTACCAGGGCAAATTAGCCTCATACTTCTCGGGACTCTCAAAATAGTCATCGATGGCCCTTCTGTAAGTACGTGCCACTGTTGCAACATAAAGAGCGGTCTTCATACGGCCTTCGATCTTCCACGAATCGATTCCCGCATTTACCAAATCAGGAATATGCTCTATCATACACAGGTCACGTGAATTGAATATATATGTTCCGCGCTCATTTTCATATACGGGAAGATATTCACCGGGACGGCTCTCTTCTTCAACAGCATATCTTATCTCATGAGCATCGGTTTCAAAGCAATCCTTTACATCACCGGCTTCATTAGTCTCCGACACAGTGTATTTCCATCTGCATGGATGGGTGCACGCACCGTGATTGGCATCTCTTCCGGTAAAATAGTTAGAGAGCAGGCATCGTCCGGAATACGAGATACACATAGCTCCGTGAATGAAGCTCTCTATCTCCATATCATCCGGAATATTATCTCTTATTTCCGCAATCTCACGAAGAGAAAGTTCTCTGGCGCTGACTACACGCTTGGCTCCCATTCGCCACCAGAATTTATATGTCTCATAGTTGGTATTGTTGGCCTGAGTGGAAATATGTATCTCCGCTTCCGGCCATACCTCTCTGCACAACGTATACATTCCCGGATCTGCCACAATAAGAGCATCCGGATGAGTGGTAACCTCGTAACCCACATTCCAATCTTCGAGATATTCTTTCTCCAGCCTATTCCTGCTTCCGGATACCTCTACCGTTTTCCCGTCCGCGTTTTTGGCCGCTATTTCTTTTTTTGCAGCCTCAACCCATATCATATCCTTCTCGGTAATAACATGCTTGAGGTCTCTGAGCTCTTCAAAATATTTTTTCGCACCGCTCAGATCATAATTGTGTGCAAGAATATTGGCAGTCACATGTACTCTGACACCATAGGCATGTGCAAAAGCAATTCCCTCTGCCATCTCTTCAGGTGAAAAATTCTTGGCCTTGGCTCTGAGTCCGAATGCCTCGCCACCTATATATACCGCATCGGCGCCGTAGCGCACTGCGCATTTTAATACTTCAAGGCTGCTTGCCGGGCACAACAGCTCCGGCTTTTTTCTGTCAGTCATAGTATTATTTCTCCGTCAAATACATCGGACCTTTATGATCCGAATTCTTTTATCCCGATTCTCATGTCGAAATTCTGTCACTGTCGGTTCGCCTACTTAAGCTTGGTGCTGAGAGTCATTCCGTCTCCAACCGGCAAAATAACCGTCTCAAGCAAATCATTATGCTTAAGCTCATAAATATAATCTCTCATACGTGAATGTATGGTTCTGTCACGTCTGGTAACCGCAAATCTTGATTCGATAACATCACCGTCCTGCAGGATGTTATCCGATACCAACAGGCCTCCCTCCGGCAACAGTCTCATCAGTTCGGGCAGCCAGTTGATATACTGGCCCTTCGCCGCATCCATAAAAATCATATCATATGTGCCTTCAAGAGTAGGCAAAATCTCAAAAGCATCGCCCTCATAGAGCGTAATTCGTGTAAGCTCGGCATCCATTGAGCATTCCCCTGCATCTCTTGCCCGCTCAAAATTGGCATGTGCAATGGGAATTCTTTTCTCATATTTTTCAATAGTATCTATATGTGCATCAGGGCCTGCGGCTTCGCTCATAAGTAAAGCAGAAAAGCCGACCGCTGTCCCTATTTCCAGGATGCGTTTCGGCTTAGAATACTTTATGAGAAACCGTAGCAAACTCTGTGTCGATCTTCTGATAATCGGAACTCCGTCCGCCAGCGCCTCGCTCTCAATCATATCGAGAAAAGAGCCGTTGCCTTTGTCCATCAGATCAATAAAGGTAGCTGTTCTCTCATCAATTATCATCTGTTTGTATCTCCTAAGAGGTCATCACCGTTAACATCAATATTCTGAATCTCGTTTGAATCTTCACCAGATTCTTCGTCTGAGTTTTCATTAGCGGCGTTCTGAGCCTGCTCTTCCTTGGCATTCTGCTTTTCCGCAGCCTCCTCAAGAGCCTTCTGCTCCTCTTCCTTGGCAATGTTGATGTTTGCTATTTTTTCAAACATCTCCTCAACAGTCATATTGGTATTCAGTGTATATGTTCCGCCCTTGATATCCTCGCGATACTCTGAAGCATAGTACTGAAGCATGCACAGAATATGGTCATTGGAAAGACCGTTATTTGCAAATAACTCTCCGAGCTCCTTCGCCGTAAAATCTACAGGGATTACAAGAGTAACCTCCCTGCCCTCGCCGGTCGAAACAGGCGCCTCTGTATAAATACGATAACCGTAATCATAGCAGGTAAATGCGCTCTTATAGATTACATATATAATTCCGACAACAAGCAAAATATTGATAACAGCATCAAAAATATTTCCGACGACTGACAAAATCTTGCCTGCCAACTCCATTTTTTCACTCTTACTACGTCTCATAAGAATTCCTCAATCATTACATCCGGTTGCCCGGGCACTACTCAAAATCTATTGCCTCCGTGATGGAGAAATTAATCTTTTGCATCATTTTGCAAAAGTCCAGCTCTGCTGCAAGGAAATTGTCCACCAGAGGATTTTCTCTGAATGCCTTAAACTCATTCTGAAATCTTGTCAGCATTCCGAAATCCATATCCTCGTTCATCTGCATCTCATAATTTCTCTTACGGAATTCATCCACCTGACGCTTCAATTCAGGATCCTGCTTGAGAAGCTCCAGCTGTCTGCGGTATTCGAGATAAACCTCAGATTTCTTTATAACCTCTATAAGATTATTAACAGACTCATCTACTGTATTCATGACAAACCTCGTATGCATTATTGTCTTCCGTACACGAAAAGCATATTTATACTTCTTGAATAATCGGAAGTATCATAGGGCGACGCTTGGTCTTTTTCCATACAAACTCACTGAGCACGTCCTTGGTTGCAACCTTAATCCTGCCCCAATCCGAAATATTGCGTGCGGTATAACCCTCAACGGTGGTCTCAACCAAAGCTCGAGCCTCCTCAATCAAATCCTCGGATTCCTTAACAAATACAAAACCTCTCGATACAATATCGGGGCCTGCAACAAGCTCTCCGCTCAACTGATCGAGGCACATAACAACTATCAAGATACCATCCTCAGCCAAATGTTGTCTGTCTCTCAATACGACATTACCAACATCTCCTACACCGAGTCCGTCTACCAGGATATCTCCCACAGGAACACTTCCCGATACTTTCGCACTATCTCTGTCAAGCTCCAACACATCTCCGGAAGAAAGAATAAAGATGTTCTCCTTATCCATTCCCAATTCTTCTGCTATCTTTGCCTGAGCCTTCAAGTGCTTGTACTCACCGTGTGCGGGAATCGCAAACTTGGGCTGAATCAGAGTATAAATAAGTTTTATTTCCTCCTGGCAAGCATGACCGGATACATGTACATCCTGGAATATAACCTCAGCACCCTTAGCCAAAAGTTCATTGATAATCTTTGTAACAGGCTTCTCGTTTCCCGGTATGGGATGTGATGAGAAAATAACCGTATCTCCTGCTCCTACGGTAAGCTTACGGTGTGTACCGTTTGCCATTCTGCTGAGAGCGGCCATACTTTCACCCTGACTTCCGGTGGTGATAATAACCTGTCTGTCCGGCGGATAATTACGAATCATATCGATATCGACAAGAGTCTCCTCGGGAACACTGATGCACTCGAGTCTGATAGCTGTCTCAATGATATTTACCATGCTGCGTCCTTCGACGGTAACCTTACGTCCAAACTTGTGAGCCGTATTGATTATCTGCTGAACTCTGTCTACATTGGAAGCAAAGGTCGCAACAAAAATTCTTGAATTTTTATGCTCCATGAAAAGATTATCGAAGGTCTTTCCTACGGTCTTTTCGGAAGGAGTAAAACCGGGTCTCTCAGCATTGGTTGAATCGCACATAAGTGCAAGCACACCCTTGCGTCCGATCTCGGCAAATCTCTGAAGATCGATAGCATCACCGTATACGGGAGTGTAATCAACCTTGAAGTCTCCGGTGTGTACAACCACACCCTCAGGTGAATAAATAGCCAGTGCCGCAGCATCTACAATACTGTGGTTGGTCTTGATAAATTCGACCTTAAATTGTCCGAGCGTTACGGTCTCACCAAAGCTTACAACCACACGCTCAGTTATATCCATAAGCTTGTGTTCATCAAGCTTATTCTCGATAATACCCATTGTCAAACGAGTCGCATAGATAGGTACATTAACCTCACGGAGTACATAGGGAAGTGCTCCTATATGGTCCTCATGTCCGTGCGTAATGACAAAGGCCTTAACCTTATCTATATTATTCTTAAGATAAGTCACATCGGGGATTACCAGATCTATTCCGAGCATATCATCTGCGGGGAATGACAATCCGCAATCCACAACAACAATACTGTCCTCATATTCAAAGGCAGTAATATTCATACCAATCTGCTCGAGTCCTCCCAGCGGAATAACCTTCAGCTTAGAGCCCGCAGATTTTGCATCATTATTTTTCTTCATATACTTTTACTCTTCGTCGTCATTGACGAGTTCAACATCTTCAAGCATATCCTCAAAAATATCAGCAACGGCAGCGAGCTCATCATCGTCCGAAACAATAACATATCTGCTCTCTTCCTCTCCGTCACCTGACAAATCTTTGAGAATCAATGCTTCTCCGTCGCCCTCCTCGAAATCAGTTACGAGGATATAATTAAATCCACCGATTCTGGTCTGTTCCAGAACAAAAAATTCTACAGGATCTGCTCCTTCGGGATTAAAAATTATTTTTTCAAGCTTTGTATCACTCATCTTTTTTCCTTACTTATCACAAAAAGCCATGGTTCACCCATGCTTTTCTCATTAATAAACTCTATTATGACTGCTTACGATTATTCAGATAATCCTGAAGTATAATCTGAGCCGCAATCATATCTACATATTCCTTACGATTTTCTCTGCGTATTCCGACTTCCATCATTATCTCGTCGGCTTCCACAGTTGTAAGTCTCTCATCCATCATTGTCACAGGCAGACCTGTTCTGCGCTCAAGAGATTCCGCAAATTCCCTGGAAATCTGCGCACGTATCCCCTCATCTCCGTTCATATGAAGCGGCAACCCCAGTACTATCTCAGTCACTTCATACTCAACACACAGCTCTTCAATTCTGGCAAGAGTCTTTCGCAGCTTGTTCTCTTTGTCACGTCTGATTATTTCCTTGGCCTGGGCTGTAATCAGAAGCGGGTCACTGATTGCCACGCCAACAGTCTTGGATCCAAAGTCAAGTCCCATTATTCTCATGGACTATTCCTGCTCCCATCCTCTGTTAAGAATATAACTATTGAGAAGTTCCTCAACAAGCTCATCACGCTCAACCTTCATAATAAGGCTGCGAGCATTATTATGGCTGGTTACATAGGTGGGATCTCCACTCATAATATAGCCCACAATCTGATTGACAGGATTGTAGCCCTTCTCCTGAAGCGCTTCATATACTGCTGCCAATACAGCCTTTACGGTTGTTGGGGGTTCTGTCTGAACCTCAAAAAATCTTGTATGCCCCAAATCACGATCCATTTTTCTTCTCTCTTTCGTATACATTAATGCTGTCAGTGGTACGCATACCTCTGACAGTTTATCATGCTGCTACTTTATCACATTTCATAGTAACTTATTTTTTACAATAATTCAACTGTTCCGAGCACAGTATCATCTTTGAGCATGCCACCGGCCTTTACCATTACGATTCTTCCAATCATCTCAGTATCATTGGAAATGTCCGTATTTTTCACGGCTACACGAATATAATCCGCGGTATGCCCGATAAAATATCCGCCCTTTTCCTCTTCAAAAAGAACCTCCAAAGTCTTGCCGAGCGCCTGTTTTCTGTATTCCAGTGAGTGTTTTGCAGTCATCTCCAGGAGTACATTGCTTCTGCTGTCCTTGAATGAATCCGCAACCTGGCCGGGCATTTTATCCGCCACGGTATTTTTACGCCTTGAATACTTAAACACATGCATTTCGTATATCTTTATATCTTCAAGATATTTGCGTGTGATTTCAAATTCTTCATCGGTCTCACCGGGAAATCCCACTATCACATCGGTAGTGATAGCTGCACTGAGTCCTACCGCCGCATATTTTCTGCGAAGAAGTTCCACACTCGCAGCATATTCCTCGGTAGTATAATGACGATTCATTCTCTTCAGTACCGAATCACATCCGCTCTGAAGTGACATATGAAAATGAGGACATACTCTCTTAACCCTAATAAGTCGGGCTACATTTTCCTCTGTAACTACTCTCGGCTCCAGGGATCCGAGGCGAATTCTGGAAAGCTTATCCTCGGGAATTGCCCTATCGATAATCTCTATCAAATCAAAAAGCTTTGATTTTCCGCGATAGTCTCGCATCAATTCTCCGTCCTTGACCGATTCATGTTCTGAAGGAGTACATTTGCCTTCCGCCCATGAAGCATCATCAAAATCAATTCCGTATGAACTGATATGAATACCGGTGAGTACTATCTCCTTGTGACCATTGTCAACAAGTCTGGATATTTCTTCTATTATATCCGCAGGCTTACGGCTTCTGACACGACCTCTCGCCAAGGGAATCGCACAATATGCACAGAACTGATTACAGCCGTCCTGGATTTTGACATCCACCCTTGTTCTGTCAGAGCTTTCATAATATGTAGTATTCTCGTACTCCGTCGGAGCCGACAACTCAGACATAACCATAAGCTGCTCTTTGTTGTCTCCGGCTTCTGTCAAAGCTCCGCAACATTTTTCGGGATGCTCGGCAAAATATCTTTCAAGGATATCCGCAATCTCAGTCTTGTGGTTGTTACCTATAATGATATCAACAGACAAGTCCTTTTTAAGGTCCTCAATCCCGGTCTGTGCGTAACAGCCTGCAGCCACTACCACCGCCTCGGGATTAAGCTGTTTTGCCCTATGCAGCATCTGTCTGCTCTTCCTGTCAGCCATATTTGTAACGGTGCATGTATTCACTACATAAATGTCAGCTTTTTGTGTAAATTCCACAATTTTGTAGTTTTCTTTTTGTACTATTTGCCGCATTACTTCCATCTCGTACTCATTAACCTTGCAGCCTAGGTTGTGAAATGCTATACTTCTCATAGTTATCATTTAAAAGTTTGTCAGTTTTTTCTGATGAATTTGTCTTGACTTACAACGTTTTCTCACTTATTATGGGGGCGTAGCAAAGAAAAGGAAAAAAATATTTTTTGGAGGAAACAAAAAAATGAAGACTATTAAGATTTCTCTTAACTCAATTGACAAGGTAAAGAGCTTTGTTAACGACATCACCAGATTTGATTATGACTTCGATCTTGTATCAGGAAGATATGTAATCGACGCTAAGTCTATTATGGGTATCTTCTCACTTGATCTCTCTAAGCCCATCGACCTCAACATCCACACCGAGGATGGCGCTGATGAGGTACTTGCTCTTCTTAAGCAGTACGAGGTTTAATCCTTTATATATCTTGCATATTCAGAGCACAGCGAATCCGCTGTGCTCTTTTTATTTCCTATCATGACCACAATGGCGCAGCCGGTAGACCGGACCATTGTGGTTTTTCCTTTATATTGCCGACTCCGACTTACTCTCCGACTCTTATAACAGTATCTGTCTCATAAGCAGTCTTGAGCATATCCTCGATGACATCATCAAGATGAGCCTCATGTCTTCTGATTACCGTACGACTGGGCTTTGTCACGGGATGCTTTGCAACAAATATTGTACAGCAATCCTCATAGGGCTGTATTGATGTCTCATAGCTTCCGATTTTCTGCGAAATCTCTACGATATCCTGCTTATCAAATGCTATCAGCGGTCTGATTACGGGGAGTGTGCACACCTCATTTGTACATACCAAAGAAGCAAAAGTCTGTGATGCAACCTGTCCGATACTCTCACCGGTGATAAGTCCCTGTGCTCCGCACTCTTCTGCAAGATGCTCTGCAATTCTCATCATGTACCTTCTCATAATAATGGTCAGCTCATCGTGAGGACACTTCTCATATATAGCCATCTGAATCTCTGTAAAGTTGATTACATGAAGATTAATGGGGCCGGTGTACTTTGAAATAATTGTTGCCAGATCCACTACTTTCTGAAGTGCTCTCTCAGAGGTATAAGGAGGTGCATTAAAGTATACCGCATCAATGGTAACACCTCTTTTAGAAACCATATATCCCGCAACAGGACTGTCGATTCCTCCGGAAAGAAGCAGCATACCGTGTCCGCCTGTACCTACAGGCATACCTCCGGGGCCGGGAATAATCTCTGAATAAAGGTAAATAGAATCACGAATTTCCACATACACAATCTTCTCGGGATGATGTACATCAACCTTTAGTCCCGGGAATGCATTGAGTAATGCCTCTCCGATATCCTCATTGAGAACCATTGAATCCTTGGGATAACCCTTACGCTCTCTTCTGACCATCATCTTAAAACGAATGGTCTCTGCAGGATTTCTCTTGATAGAAGGATAAATCTCCTGCCAACGAAGCTTTCCGTATACTTCATCACTGATAGCATCGCTTGCACTGTCTGCATCAAATCCGTTTTCCTTCATGATTTCAACTGCCTGCTGTGCAGTGATTCCCGTTCCGCAGAGTTCCGCACCGTACATCTCACGCATATAATCCGTCACTTTCTGCGCAAGTGTCTCAGGGTCAACGATATCAAGTCTTACAATGGGACAGATACCGACAATACCGAATACATGCTGAAGTGCGTCTATCGCCTCATCAAAATCAAACTCGCTCTCACTTCTTAAAAAGATTCTTCCGGGAGTCTTTCTGATAGAAAACTCTCCGTCAACCTTGGTCATTGCATGCTTGATTCTTGCAACAAGAGCATCCTCAAAAAGGTATCTGTTCTTTCCCTTAATTCCGATTTCCGCATACTTAATCAGGAAATCGCAAAACATTTCTTTCTTCATAATCTCTCCAAATAGTTTTCTTATTTGAACGCGTTCCCACCCGTGGAAACATTCACTTATCTGTTAGCGTCTGGTATATTTCTGCAACATCGGCAGCTTGTCGGCAAGCACTGCCACAGTCTTATCGATTTCTTCTTCTGTAGTAAATACAGACATCGAAAATCTGAGTGTACAATCAAGAAGACTCTTATCCAAACCGATGGCCTTCAATGTTGCCGACGGTTCAGGCTTGTGTGTTGAGCAAGCGCTTCCCGCAGATACATATATTCCGTCATTTTCCAAAGTATGAAGCATTACTTCAGCTCTGATTCCGGGGAATGATATACTCACAATATGAGGAGCAGTCTTGGCAATTGCCGCCTTGAGTTCCTGCTCCGAAGTCGCATCAAGCTCAATCGTTCCGCTGTCATTTTTCTCTTTCAGCTTTGCCTTCAAATCATCACTAAACTCTACTCCGTTGATTTGAACTCCGTCTAACTTTAGAGCCCCCTTGATTAGTCTTTCTTTCAATTCATACAATTTGTCGGCATCTTCCTTAAGCTTGCTGCAAAGTGTATCTGCCGCTTTTGCCATGCCTGCTATTCCCGGCATATTTTCAGTACCGGAGCGCAGACCGTTTTGCTGCCCGCCTCCAAATACTATGGGATTGATTCTTACCTTATCTCCAACATAAAGCATTCCCATACCCTTGGGTCCGTGAATCTTGTGACTGCTGACAGACATCAGGTCAATATTCATTTTCTTCGGAATAATAGTAGCCTTACCAAATCCCTGTACCGCATCCACATGGAAGAGTGTCTCAGGATTACAACGTTTAATAAGCTCACCTATCTCCGCAATTTTTTGCATCGAACCAATTTCATTATTAACATGCATTATCGATACAAGAGTAGTTTCCGGAGTAATAGCCGCCTCTAACTTATCAAGCTTTACCATTCCGTAACTGTCCACAGGAAGATAAGTGACGGTGTAGCCCTCGCTCTCCAAATGCTTCATCGTGTTGATAACTGCAGGATGCTCTATCTGAGTGGTAATCAGATGCATTCCCCTTCTCTTGGCCGCCGTAGCTGCACCAATGATTGCAATGTTATCCGATTCCGTTCCTCCGGATGTAAAATAGATATTTTTCATATCACATTTAAGGATTCCGGAAAAAATCTCCTTTGCATTTCGAAGCAGTTTCTCTGCCTCGACTCCTTTATGATGCATGCTCGAGGGATTTCCGTAAGTCTCAAGCATTACTCTTGTCATTAAATCTGCCACCGCGGGGAAAACTCTTGTGGTGGCTGAATTATCCAAATAAATCTCTTTCATGTCACTCATGGTTCTTGCTTCTTTTCTGTGTAGTTCTTTATATATATGCAGTACTTCTTATGCAATTATTTTATGAAGTACTTTTTGTTCAGCACTTTTATTCAGTTCTCTTATTCAGTTCTCTTTTGCAGCTCTTCATCCAACATGTGCCGTCACTTGTAATTTATTCCGCAATTCTGCCATCCAGGAAATACATCAACCAGCTCATCACGGTAAATCCGGCAGTCTCCGTACGAAGAATTCTCTTTCCCAAAGTAATGGTCTGAGCTCCGGCATCATTGGCCTTGATTACTTCTGAATCGTCAAAACCGCCCTCCGGGCCTATAAAAATACCAACCGACTGTCCGGGCTTAATTCCGGAGATAATCTCTCTGGTCTTACCCATACTGTCGGCATCTGCCATCTCATACGGGAGTAATACTATATCTAACTCCTTAGCTTTTTTCAGTGCCTCACCATATGTAGCAACTCCTGAAACAGTAGGAATAATTCCACGCTTACTCTGCTTGGCCGCAGCCTCAGCTATTGCCTGCCAACGCTCAACCTTCTTTGATTCTTTTTTTTCATCAATCTTCATAACACAGCGCTTCATGGAAACCGGTACTATCTCAGCCACACCCAGCTCTACACACTTTTGAATGATAAGTTCAAACTTGTCCGCCTTGGGAAGTCCCTGAAAAAGCACTACTCTCGACGGCAACTCATTGCCGTCTTCTTTAACAAATCTAAGCTCACAGGTTACTGTATCATCAGTCATTTCCAAGATGGCACAACGATACTCTTTTCCGTCTGTGCCGTTGGAGATATTTATCTCCTCACCCTGCTTCATACGTAACACGTTCTTTATGTGATTGACATCTCCGCCGGTGATGAACACACGCTTTAAGTCTGTATTGATAGCTTCCGGCCCAACAAAAAACTGATACATAACAAATAGTTCCTATACTTAGTTTCCCTTGCAACTGATTATCCAAGGTGCGGGCTCAGTCTGGAAATTGTTCTTGCGGCCAAGCTTTGATACAGAAATCTGGATAATCTCGGGATCATCCATACCGAGTTCGTTACAGAATTTCTGCATATTTGCTGCAGTCACAAAATCAAGAGTATAAATAACAAACTCCATATTTGGGTTGATTGAAAGCATATACTTCATTTCCTGCTCCATGCTAGCTGATGCAACAAGCATTGTAACATCGGGAACGGGAAGACCTGCCATTGTATCCTCACCTACGTGATCGATAATTTTTACGTTCTGGATACCGAACTGGTCAACATTGTCCTCAAGTGCTCTGCGGTCATTGTGGTTATACTCTACCGCAATAATTGTTCCGTCACCGTTAAGGATACCTGCCTCAACGACAATTGACTCACCTGAAATAACGCAGATGTTCTTGCCATCGGCAATCTGCATCTTTGAAAGAATAATCGCTCTGATTTCAGATCCTACATACTTAACAGAACCGGGTGCAAGATGGCTGTTATCCATACCAAACTTGTAGGTGCTGCGCACATTGGGATTGAGAATAAGCATACCTGCAGAAGCATTGATACCACGGTCAATCATCTCGCTCACAAGATGTCTCTTAATCTCTCCGGTAGGTTCACTGCCCTCGTTATATACTACAGTGCAATCACCGAGTCCTGCATTGTACATACGATAGAAAATATCCTTGTGTCCTGCCTCAGTAAAAATGAGTACACATCTGTGTGCCTCTACTGTAGGAATAATATTCTTATTTTTCTTTGTAATATCAAGAAGCTTTACGTGCTCAAGATCAAGTTCTGTGTTCTCTGAAAAATACTGAAGCCAAGAAATAATACTTGTATTACTGAAAAGCTGTTCCATATTAGTGTCCTCCTGAAGTAACAATTATTTATTGTACTGTATACCTTACTCAAATCATCCAAATTCTTGGAATATTTACTCAGGCTTTCTTGCAGTAACAGATACCCACTCACCCTGATATGTTGTTTCTACTACTTCAAGCCCTGCAGCCTCAACTGCGTTCTTTACTCTGAATTCCTTGTCATTGTCGTTGATGATTCCTGAAGTGATGTAAACTGCACCGGGCTTCATCTGATTAACAATTACGGGAGTAAGAGGTACAAGCACATCGGCAAGGATATTGGCTACTACGATATCGTACTTTTCATATCCGACTTTATCCTGTACTTCTTTCTCTGAAATGATATTACCGATCATCATATCGAACTTGGCTGTATCGATACCGTTGTCATTGCAATTCTGCTCCACAGCAGGTACTGCACAGGGATCAAGGTCTGTTCCCACGCAATGCTTAGCTCCAAACATAAGAGCTATGATTGACAGAATACCACTTCCGGTTCCTACATCGAGAAGCTCGGTCTCAGGATTAACATATTTTCTGAGCTGTCTGATGCAGAGCTGAGTGGTCTCATGCATACCTGTACCAAATGCTGTACCGGGATCGATGTGAAGTACCATTCTATCCTTATCCTCAGGCTCGATTTCCTCCCATGAAGGAATAACGAGAATATCGTCAATATAAAACTGATGGAAATACTGCTTCCAATTGTTAATCCAATCGATATCTTCGGTGCTCTCTGTCTCAATTGTTCCCTCTCCGATATCGAGGTTAAAATCCTTGAGTTCATCAAGTTCAGCCTGAATCTCAGCCTTAAGCTCCTCGGGGGCTTTTTCTTCGTCCTCAATCAATACCTTTCCGTTATCCTGAAGTTCCACGAAAAAGCTAAGATATGCCACACCGTCATCATCGGGTCCGTCGGGAAGAATGTCTACAAACATCTGCTCCTTTTCAAGAGGTGTAAGCGGAATCTTGTCCTCAATCTGTGCTCCCTCAAGTCCTATATCATAGAGAGTAGAGATGATTATATCCTCTGCCTCTGTGGTAGTCTTGATTCTATATTTCATCCAACGCATGGTGCCAAATCTCCTTAATTATTTTTAGAGAAATTTATGTGACCTGACAAAATCACATAATCTCCCACAGTAATTAATCTATTATATCGCAACCGACAAAAAAGGTCAAAATCCACATAAGGATTTTGACCTTTCTATACAATAAATCTATAACGCAATAATATCCAAACCGCAGTCTTAGAACTTTCTGAATCTCTTGTATCTCTCATCAGCAAGCTGCTTACCGTTCTTGCCGTCCTGCTTTTCCAGGAATCCTCTGATGCGTCCCTTGAGATCGCTCGCCATAGAACTGAGAGCATCGTCATCTGCTCCGCCGTACTCGGGAATAATCTCCTCGATAACTCCTAACTTCTTGAGATCCTCAGCAGTAATCTTCATTACCTCTGAAGCCTCTTCAGCTCTGTTGCCGTCCTTCCAAAGAATTGAAGCAAATCCTTCGGGTGAGAGGATTGAATAAATCGCATTCTCAGTCATCCATACTTCGTTACCTACAGCAAGTGCAAGAGCACCACCGCTTCCGCCTTCACCGATCATAACTGCCAGCACAGGAACCTTAAGAGAGGCCATCTCATAGAGATTTCTCGCAATTGCCTCACCCTGTCCATTCTCTTCCGCAGCAAGTCCCGGATAAGCACCTGAAGTATTTACAAATGTAATGATAGGACGATTAAACTTTTCAGCCTGCTTCATAAGACGAAGAGCCTTACGATATCCCTCGGGTGAAGGCATTCCGAAGTTATGACTCTTACACTCCTCGAAATTCTTACCACGATTGATTCCGATTACGGTAACCGGCTGTCCGTCAAGGAAAGCTACACCACCAAGTATTGCCGGATCGTCTCTGAAATAGCGATCACCGTGCATCTCGATAAAATCGTCAAAAATATTATCAATATAATCTGATGCGCCAAGTCTGGTAACCTGACGTGCAGTCTGAACCTTTTCCCATGCGCTCAAGGTCTTAGACTTTGCAGCACGCTCCTTCATAAGCTCAGTAGGTCCGTAATAAACCTTGCTTCCGTCATCTATGAACTCGGCAAAGCCCTTCTTGGCCTTGTGTATCTCCAAAAGCTTAATAAGTGTAGGGCGAAGTTCCTTTCTCTCTACAACACGGTCAACAAAACCATGCTCAAGCTGGAACTCTGCTCTCTGGAAGCCCTCGGGAAGCTTCTCTCCGATAGTCTGCTCAATTACTCGAGGTCCCGCAAATCCAATCATTGCACCGGGCTCTGCAAGAATAATATCACCAAGCATAGCAAAGCTTGCAGTAACACCACCGGTGGTGGGATCTGTAAGTACAGAAATATAGAGATTTCCTTCCTCTGAATGTCGCTTAAGTGCTGCTGATGTTTTCTCCATCTGCATCAGAGAGATAATACCCTCCTGCATTCTGGCACCACCTGAACAGCAGAAAAGAATAACCGGAAGTTTCTCCTCGGTAGCCTGCTCTACAGCAAGAGTGATTCTCTCACCTACAGCATGACCCATGCTTCCCATCAGGAATCTGGAATCGATTACTCCAAGCATTGCCTTATTGCCACCGATGGTACACTTTCCGACGGTAACACCCTCTGAAAGTCCTGTCTTCATCTGAGCCTGATCAAGCTTTGCTTCGTAATCGGGAGTATTCAATACGTTTACGGTAGGAACACTGTCAAACAAACGCTCAAAGCTGCCTTCATCGGCTATCATTCTGATACGCTTGTCTGTCCATACTCTGAAAAGACGTCCGCACTCGGGACATACATAAAGCTTTTCCTTCAATTTTGACCATTCAATCTCGGCCTTACAACCGGGACAAACTTCAATATGACTGCTCATTTTTATACTTCCTTATTTTCCTTATGCCTCAAGATAAGCCTTAAGATCGGCAAGCTTATCGATATTTACGGTCTTTACATCCTTGTTGAGCTTCTTAACAAATCCGGTAAGAGTTGCCCCGGGTCCGATTTCAACAAACTCATCAGCGCCATCTGCAAGAAGTCTCTCAAGAGTCTGCTGCCATCTTACTGATGAAGATACCTGCTCAATCAAAAGAGGCTTAACCTGATCTGCAGAAGTAACATAATCTGCATTTACGTTTGCAAGGTAAGGAACCTTGATATCATTTACGGTAACATCAGCAAGAACCTCTCCGAGCTGCTGTCCTGCGCCCTGAAGAAGTGCTGAATGGAAAGGACCGCTTACCTTAAGAGGAACTGCTCTTCTTGCACCACGCTCCATGCATACAGCTGAAGCCTTGGTTACAGCATCCTCACGTCCGGTGATAACGATCTGAACGGGGCTGTTATAGTTTGCAACAGATACTACATAGGGAAGAGTGTACTCTCCTGCATCCTCTGCGGGGCCTGCTGCCTGAACCTCTGCACAAACCTCTGCTACTACTGCAGGATCGAGGTTAAGGATAGCTGCCATTGCTCCACCGTTGGGAACAGCCTGCTGCATGTACATTCCACGCTTTCTTACTACCTTGAACGCATCTTCCATAGTCATGGCACCGGATGCAATAAGTGCACCATACTCACCGAGACTGAGACCTGCGGTAACATCACAGTTAATTCCTTCCTTAACCACAGCTGTGTATACAGCTGCCTCAGCTGCAAGCATGCAAATCTGAGTATACTCAGTAATATTGAGCTGATCGTTCTCCTCAAAGCAAAGCTTCTCTACAGAAAAGCCTGCTGCTTCAGAAGCCTTGGCAAAAACCTCTCTGACTTCAGGATATTCATCATAAAAATCTTTGGCCATTCCTACGTACTGGCTTCCCTGGCCGGGGAACATAAATACTCTCTTGCTCATTGTTATCTCCATTTATTCAATATATTACTTGCTGTTGGCATGCGATTCGATAAATCTCACCGCATCGCTTAGGCATATACCGCGTCCTTAGGCATTGAGGTAAACGCAAGGCTACCCTTTGCTCTGAGTCCGCCGTCTACGGTAATCTTTACATCAAACTTAACAAGTCCTGCGCCACCGCCGGTCTTGGTTACTTCGATTTCACATGTATCTCCGGGAATAACAGGCTTTACAAACTTAAAGCCGTCAACCTTAAGCAATACATAAATAAGGCTTTCATCAGTTCCCTCAGCTTCGATTGTTACTGAGCAAAGCTGAGCTGCCGCCTCGATAAGAAGTACACCGGGCATTATAGGTGTATCAGGGAAATGACCCATAAAATAAGGCTCATTGATTGATACATTCTTGATTCCCTTGGCGTACTCTCCGTCTCTGATTTCAACGATTTTTTCAATCATCTGAAAAGGAGGACGCTGCTTAATTCTCTTCTGAACTTCATTAATATTCATCATATCTTTAACCTCTCGAATTAGGAATGCCAATAGGCTGTTACAGGCTCAAACCACCGTCGATAACCAGTACCTGACCGGTAATGTAAGCACATGCATCACTAGCAAGCATAACAACGGTATCCGCAACCTCTTCGGGAGTTCCGTAACGTCCGAAAGGAATCTTTTCGATGTTTTTCTGCTGAATCTCTTCAGGAATCTGGTCTACCATATCGGTAGCAATAAATCCCGGAGCGATTGCATTTACTCTGATGCCTCTGGGTGCAAGTTCCTTGGCCATAGTCATTGTCATAGCATTTACAGCACCCTTGGTAGAGCTGTATACGGTCTGACCCTCGTTGGCGAATACCGAACTTACAGAGGATACGTTGATAATGCATCCCTTCTTCTTAGAGAACATCTTAAGTGCTGCAGCCTGTGCACAGTAGAGATATCCCTTTATATTGATGTCCAGGCACTGATCAATAGTATCTGCGCTCATCATAAGCACAAACTCATCCTTGCAGATACCTGCGTTATTTACAAGAAGATCAATCTTTCCGTAGGTCTTTACTACAGTTCTCATCATATCCTGAACTGCTTTAAGATCAGCGGTATTAGCCTTAACAGCGATACCTTCGCTTCCGGCCTCCTCGATTGCCTTAAGTGTCTCCTGTGCAGCTGCATCGTTGGAATTATAATTAACTGCCACCTTATATCCGGCTTTTGCAAGTGCTATAGCACATGCCTTACCTATTCCGCGTGAAGCACCTGTTACAAGTGCAACCTTTGTCTCCTGAACATTTTCCATCTGATTGTTTTCCTTTCGCAACCTTTGTAATCCTATATTAATGTATATCGTATTGCAAACCACATAAGACAGCATTAAAAAACCATTTAAGTACATGCGCCCCCAAAAGCAGAATTAATGCCAACTAATCAAACATCGGAAAATATAAAAAATCTATAGTTTCCGATGTCTGCAATACCATATTTTACTGTTTTTTTATATTATGCCTTCTTGAGTACAACTGCGCAGTATGAACCGCCGTCTGCTGCAGATGTAGCAAGAACATAGTTGTATGCACTTGTATCTGCTACGCCCTCGGTAACCTCATCACCGAAGAAGAATGCCTTCTGAGAATCTCCGAGTTCTCCGCTGAGAGTAAGCGCTGCATGTGCAATTGAAAGAGTACCTGCTGCCGCACGGCTCTCACCTACATAGCTTCTTACGTTGTGGATAGGAAGCTTTGCATCAAAGAGCTTACCGTATACGTTCTTCTCAACAGTATCAACCTCTGCAATACCGTCACCAAAGCCATATACCGCATCAATCTGAGATGCTTCGATTCCTGCCATCTTAAGAGCAGAAGCGATAGCTGCCTCAAGGCTGTCCTCGGTACCTGCAAGTACACCGTACTCGGTGATTGCATGTGACATACCGTAACCCGCAACCTCTGCATACTTCTTTGCTCCGCGGGCATTTGCAAACTCTGCACCCTCAAGAGCGATTGTGGTACTACCGTCTGAAAGAGCCATACCTGTATTGCCATAGAGCTTAGCCTGTCCGTCAGCTACAAGACCGAGCTGTCCGTAAAGTCTCTCCATAACCTCACTGTTCTCGTCGGTACCGGTTGCAAGCATAAACTTTGCATGATTCTGACGAAGCTCATTGTATGCGTAGCAAAGTGAGCTCATACCTGACTGTGCGCCGTTGGTAACGGTTACGTTATATCCGCGCATATTTGTCTTGATTGAAAGATATCCGCCTGCCGCATTGTATACGGTGTTGGGGAAATTGAATGCAGAACCTGCCTTGGTACCGTTCTCGGTGATATGCTCCTGGAACTGATATACGGTGGTAATAGGGCCGTCGCCTGTACCGATAATCATACCGTAATCCTCAGCCTTGTCCTCCTCGATTTCAATGCCTGCGCTGCTCAAAGCCTCGAGACCTGAAATAACCTGCATAAGGCTGAACTTATCGAGCTTACGATAGAAAGCCATCTTTACATCATATTTATCGAAATCAACCTTATCTACATTAGCCTTAACCGATGCCTCTGAGATGGTTGCTCCGCTCTTTACCTTTTCAATATAGTTCTCTGTACCGTTGCCGATAGGGCTTACGATACCAAAACCGGTAATATATACGGGAGCATCGTTTTCAGTCTCTTTAACGTCACCGGCCTGCTTACCGAAGATTATACTTGCATTGCTTCCGCCGAATGCGAATGAGTTGGACATAACATAGTTAAGCTCCTTCTCCTTCATTGTGTTGGGCATGAAGTCAATCTTACCTGCCTTCTCGGCAAGAACTGCAAGATCCTCATCAGAATATCCGATTGTGGGAGGAATCTTATTCTCGGTGAGTGCCTTGATAGCATATACGGCTTCAATCGCACCTGCTGCACCGAGGCAGTGACCTACCATAGACTTGGTAGAGCTTACTGAAAGGTTGTCGTTAACATCATCAAAAATAGTATGAAGTGAAAGGAACTCTGCGTTATCATTCTTGCCTGTTCCTGTTCCGTGAGCATTTACATAGCCGATTTCCTTGGCATCAACACCGGAATTGGCAATTGCGGTGCGGATAGCGTACATCTGACCTACGCCGTCCTCTCTGGGTGCGGTGATATGATGTGCATCACTTGAAATACCTGCTGCAAGTACGTCGCAGTAAATCTTGGCATTTCTCTTCTGTGCGTGCTCATATGACTCAACTACGATAGCGCCGGCACCCTCACCGAGTGTGATACCGTTGCAGTGGTTGAAAGGTGAGCAAGGCTGCTCTGAAAGTGCGTGAAGAGCGGTGAATCCTGCAAAAGGAACCGATGCAAAAGCATCTGCACCACCTACGATAAACATATCTGCCACGCCGGCACGAATAAGCTCACAAGCATAAGCAATCGGAATTGTACCTGCTGCACAAGCATTACCGACGTTGGTAATAACTCCGCCTGCACCTACGCGATTTGCAACATGGTTAGCAATAGAAGAAATAGCCATCTTTCTGATATCTTCGGTATTCTGTCCGTTTACCACATAGTTCTCGATGCTGACAACACCACCTACGCAGCTTCCCATAACAACACCGAATCTTGAAGCATCTTCCTTGCTAATATCAATTGCAGCATCTGCGAATGCTTCCTCTGAAGCCTTAAGGCAAAGCTTGGTAGCTCTGTCAACGCCCTGATACTTGTCAAGGTCAGCACACTCAACTTCAGCACCGAGATTAGCGTAGCACTCATCAGCGTTAACTGACTTAACCACATCGATTCCGGTCTTGCCGGCAAGTGCATTGGTCCAGCATTCATTTACATCATTACCGATTGCATTGATAAGTCCGAGACCGGTAACTACGCAGCGGGTATTAATCTGCTTATTCATTATTCCTTATACTCCCTATTTGTTATCTTTTATATATTATAGCTCCCTCATATTGCGAAGCCGTTGCTTACATATTATTTAAACACAACTAAAGACCGGTCGACCCATCGGGCTCCGGTAACATTGTGAGATATTTTCTTATGCTGCAAATTTGAATTGCGGAACAGCTATATATTCAAGCGAATATCCGTTTCCATCCCGCAATTCAACAAAAGCAGTACTGAGATTACATGTGCTCTACAACATACTTGGTAAGGCTGGTGATGTTGAAGAAGTGCTCCTTGGGAACACCGGTCATAACAACGCCATACTCGCTGTCGATGCAAGAGATGATCTCAAGTGAATCTACTGAATCAAGACCAATACCATCATTGAAAAGAGCTACTTCATAGTCAAGCTCCTCTTCAGGAATGTTGAGGTTCTCAGATAACATGCTCTTAATCTTTGCTGCTACTTCAAGTTCTTTCTCGTTCATTGTTCTATTCCTTTCTTTGTGGTTCTATATGCACCGCTTGCGCGGCTCATAAACTATTTAATCGAGCCATCATTAAGCTTGGCTCCAAGATCAATTACAGCCTGGCGACAGGCTTCCGAATGCTTTTTCATTACCTGTGACGGTCTTCCTTTTTCATGAAGATCGAGATTCATCGGCTTACCTATTACCAAATCCGTATGTCTGAACAGCTTTATTTTTCTGCTGATATGCATAGGAATCAATGCTGAATCACTCTGTTTCGCAATAACCAGGAATCCAGGTTTGAACTCATCAGGCTCACCGACCGGACTGGTATGTCCTTCGGGTAAAATGTAAATTGAAGAACCCTTTTTCATACGTGCCGTAGCTTTATCCAACCATTCCGTATCCATTCCGCCCTTGCGGTCTACAGATAAATACGGAAGATTTCTGAACAGCCAATTGAATTTTCTCTTTTCATACCAATCTTTTCCTACAAATGTCCAGACATGATACTTACGAAGCAGTCTGGTCATAAATAAACCTTCGACATAACCGGTATGATTCGAGAAAATAACACAGGGATTCTTCAAAGCCTTCTTGGTCGCCTTTTTATCTTCCCAATGAATAGTCATCGGATATATAATCCTAAGTCCCGGATATACGAACCAGAAAATAAATTTAGCCAGCGCTCTCTTTATTTTCTTCATTTTCAGCCCTTTCTGCCGTAGGGGCCAACATTCGGGTCGTCCCAGTTCAAATTAATCAATTTTTCAAAAGTATTGTGTCCAAGCATAGGCACTGCCAGCTTGTTCATCGTCTCTTCCGAAAGACATCCGTTCTCAGCGAACTCCCTTCCGGCCTCGACATACTTGACCATATAGCGTTCTACCTTGCCCTGCAGAGTCTTCTCCGCAAGCATTCCGCCCTGAGAAGCGGTAACCATTGTGTAGTTGCCCACACCGCAAATCGTATCATACTGAAGCTTTACGGAATCATAACACCCCTCGGTCTTTTCATATCCGCACGAAGAAATAAGAACAAGCTTTTTCTGCATAAGCTCGGGATATCTCATTTTATGCAAAAAACTACCGGTCATATTATTTCCGCCCACGCCCCTGTATTCGGATACGTACGCAATCATTCTGTCTACAAACGCCTTCATTTTAGACGGCATTCCAAAGAAATACAGCGGAAAACTCTGAATGATAATGTCGCTCTCCATTACCAGATCACGAATTTCATCCATATCGTCATGAATAATGCACTTGCCTCTTTCATTCTTCCAGCAGCAAAGGCATCCGTAACAATGTTCAATTTTTTTATCACGAAGCTTTACATCCACAACTTCGGCATCGGGATTTTTCTCCACAATACCCTCGATAAAAGCTTTGGCAACCTTTAATGAAGAACTGCTTTCGCCCCTCATACTGCCGTTCAACAATAAAATCTTCATAATATTTTCCACGAATGTAAATGAGTATATTTCGGCAAACTACACCTAATACATCATAACATTTTCTCACATGTTAAGAATTTAAGCAACAATAAAAACACTCGCTTATCCAACTATATGCCCCTTCTCAATACATATAGTACGATTGCACTTGACTGCCACTGCCTCAGGAAGCTTTCCTATCAACAATATCGTCATATTCTTTGCAATCATTTTTTCGAATATTACATTGCACTTTCTGATAAAAGTCTCGTCGCTTGCTGCAAGAACATCACCCAAAACAACCATATCTGCACGGCTGTCCATCAGCGCCATTGCCACCTCGAGCTGATTAATCATTACCTGCGGTATATCCTTGGCATACATATCCATATATTCATCTGCACCGGCAAACTTAACTATCTTGTCATAATTCTTCTCAAGCACCGCCTTGGGATGTCCCATAAGCGCTCCACTTCTGAATATATTATCATGAGCCGTCATTCCCGGATTAAAGCAGCTTCCGGCGGTAACCACACGATATCTCATCGGTAAAACCGTTATTTCTCCCAGAGAAAGCTTGCACTTTCCAAGAACCAGGCCCATAAAGGCCTCCATTTCTCTTCCGTTTGAGCCGACAGCCTCTATCATTTCGCCCTTATAAAGCTTCACACTGATATCTTCAAGTACATTAACATATCTGAATTGAATTCCGACACCTGCCTCATCGGTATTGCTTCTGGCAATTCTCACCTTTCTTGTAACAGTCGCATTCTTGGATTCAAACAAAATCTCTCTGTCGTCGGGAACCGCTGTCTCCTCAACAGCAATTGTCTCCGCTGCAACTGCCTCGGGCTCGGATTCTATTTCTTCAACCGCTTCGCTTCTCTCGAATTCGTCTTCGATTTCTTCGGTCTCTTCGCTTCTCTCAGGCTCGCTTTCTTCAGCCGCTTCCGATTCTTCAGACCCGTTTTCCTCTATCTCTTCGGATTCACCAACCTCTTCTTCGTAAGTATCGTCACCTTCAGAGAACTCTATGCTACGAGTATTCTCAACCGCATCCTCATAATCCTCTGCATCATTATCAGCATACTCAAATCCATCAGGCTGCTCGTTTTCCTTATTCTTACGTCCAAATGTAGTTGCAACAACAATCACCACAAGCAACACAAGAATAATCACAACAATTATCCAATAATAAAGCTTTGCGTTTTTACCCTGTGTCCAGCCACCTGTTGCACTATCGGTATCACCGTCTGCGCCATTGCTTCCTATCTCGGGATTTACCACAATATCATCAGCTGCAATACTTCCTTCGTCCGTATCGGCTTCGCCTGTCTGAGTTCCGATTGCCGTCCCTTCATCGCCCGATACCGTATCATCGGTTCCGTCGCCAACGTTTTCGGTCGTATCCTCACCGGTCGTACCTGCAGACTGACTGCTTATAAAATCTTTTTTTGCAGAAATAATCTCCTGCATATTGGCTTCGGATACATCCTCACCCCTTAAATTAACCGGCACCTCACCAAGGTTCTCAATGATGTACTCCGTACCGTCTGTGCCGGTTGCGGTTGCACCGATTACTTTTATATATGCCTCACCGCCGCTGATAGCTTTGAAATCAAGCCATACCTTTATATTGGTCAGATATTCACCGCTTCCGGTAACTGTAAGTCGCCCCTCATATATATCCGCCTCATCGGCACCGTCCAAATATTCAAGACGTGATACATCATACTCAATTTCTACAGAATACTCTGTAACCGCCACATCACTTTTTAAATAAACACATACAGAGAATTGGTCATTGCCGCCCTTATCGTACTTTTTTGCACCAAATTCCACCGACATCTCAGCAGCTGTAGCCTTCATGGGTATAGCCATCAACAGCAATATACTCAATACTGCCGCAACCCATTTTCTTATTCGACTTATTCCCGCCTTTTTCTGCACCATTATTCGTTCAGTACCTCTTCCATCTTGTTGCGAGCTTCTTCAATCATCTCTTCATCAAGGAGCATTACATAGCTTTGTACACCGGGGATTGAATATGTTTCTTCAGACCCGCCGGACCCGATTACCGTATAAGTCTCAAAACTCCATACAGTGTTGGTTGCCAACTGGAATTTAACCAAGTTGTAGATTTCTTCGGTAGGCATATCAGTCATAACACTGTCACCAACCGCATCCAATACTTCCGTATAATTTGAAATCATGCTGAAGGAAGTCATTTTTCCAATGATTGCCTTAATAACCTCCATCTGATTTCTGCCGCGCTGAACATCTCCCATACCAGCAAATGAATATCTCTCACGGGCAAATCTGAGAGCATCCTCTCCCTCAAGATGATTCATTCCAACCACGAAAAAAGTATCATCAACACGGAAATTCTGTTCGGAATAAACATCTATTCCGCCAAGTGCATCAACTATCTCTTCGAATCCGCTGAAATTAAGTCTTACATAATAATCAATATTCACACCGTACAGATTCTCCAACGCAGTTTCGGAACATTCGATACCGTACAATCCGGCATGCGTAAGTTTATCCATACTTCCATCTTTTGTGACCAGGGATACATAGCTGTCTCTGGGTGTATTGACCATCAGCATTTTACCGGTTTTGGTATTGATAACCGCCAAAATATTAACATCACTTCTGCTTCTGACGCTTACACTTCCCCAGGTATCGATTCCGCTGATATATATCACTATACTGTCATCGGTGTATTCCTTGCTCTCTATATCTACGGTAGATGAATCACCTATGGTGGTAACATCCGTATCCTCCGTAGGCTCAGCCAATCCTACGCCAACCTGCACGGGATTGGCATTGGGATCAATTTCTATCTCAACGGAATATACTATTTTTACGGAAAGCGAGAACTCCTCAAAGTCTTCGAATTCATCGACTATTTCTATATATTCATTGTTAAGTAAAATGACATCCACGCTTCCGTTCATCAGAGCTTCAGCCAGCTTAACAGCCTCAGGATATCCGATAATTTCTCCGAGCATTACCTCCTGCTTGGCCTGTTCCAAAATTCCCAACGCATGTATATCACCGTCTATATATCCTACGTTGGCACCATACAAAGAAGTAAGTCCGTCAATAGGCGAGTCTCCACGCACAACCATTGACAGTCGTATGTATTCATTGCTTCCGCTTGTAACTTTCTGGATGGTACTGTCCACCTTTAAAACCGCGACAAATCCATATATCGTAATTGCGGCCACAGATGCTGTAATCAGCATCATCACCACAGTCATCGCCTTCTTTTTCAGCGTAAACCATACCACTAAATCAACCAGTAAAATAATAATCGCAAAGCCCACAAGGTATTGCCCGGGCAAAACTCCCATGGTAGCCACTTTGATTCCCAGAATAATTGCTGATATATTCATTATCGCTGCTATAACCAGCGCAATTACATTCAATATTTTGTTATCGCCAATACTTTTATCCTTCATACACTCCACGGCCTTTCGCCATGCATCCATACTGATGCCATAATACTATATTTTACTATATCGCACCCTGTTTTTCAATTTACGGCACATACAAGAAGAGAGCCTCTTTCTCCTTAAATATGAACATAAATCACAACAAAATTTAGAGACTATTGTTTATTTCACGGCACCCGTTGATAGTGATATAATCAATATGTAATATGCATTTCATATTTCACATAACCAAACATAAGCGAGGAATCTTATGGCTTCTGAAAAGCGAACAGTTTTGCCCGACAATCCTACAGAGATTATCGAAATCGGCAAAAAAGAAAAACACAAGAATGCAATTTCCAAAAGGCTGGTGGCAATTGTAGTTGCCGTTATGTTTATCCTTGCGGTATCAAGCTCACTGGCTATTTATTTCTTTACTCTAAATGCAATTCTCAAGGAGAAAGAACTTGAATTGGCTGCAATCTCCTATCTGACTGCTTCTAATATAGATGAAAAAATTCCCGGAGATTATGCACTGCTCGGTGATTCATCACTGCGCCTGTATAAGGGAGAGACCGATATCACCAATATGTCCGGGCTGATCACCGAGACCTCATCTCTTCTCAAAGTAGAGATAAGCCTCATATATTCCGACACAAGAATACTCACAACCATAACCGACGGCGACGGCAAGCTGATCACCGGCATCGGTCTTGCTCCTCAGATTGTATCTGCCCTTAACACATCTTCGGGCGGAGTATTCTTCGAGGACACTCTCATTAACAGCAATAAATATTTCTCATACTACTATCCTCTGTACAATTCGGACGGTAGCTATGCAGGTGCTATAGAATGTTGCAGTTCCTACAATTCAATAATGCCGACCATCCGTAATAACATGATTATATTTAATCTGATAACCGTTATTGCGACCGTCATCCTGTTACTTTTGATTTCGCACTTCAACCAAAGTCTCAACAAAAGTGTGGGCAAGCTGCTCAATTTCACTCAGGATGCTGCTTCCGGCAATGATTCGGCACTCCTCGATGCATCCCTCCTTCGCAGAAAAGATGAATTCGGTACCATAGCCGGCGCCGTATTGGAAATGCATCGTTCAATGCGAGATATGATGGACAAGGATCCATTAACCAAGCTGTACAACCGACGCAGTGCCAACCGCAAGCTCGATATTATAATGTCTCATTACGCCTCCAACGGTTCATCTTACTCGATAGCCATCGGAGATATCGACTTTTTCAAAAAGGTCAACGATACTTACGGACATGATGCCGGTGACGCCGTACTTCAGGCCGTAGCCTCTATTCTTCAGGAGAATATGAAAAAGAACGGCTTTGCCGCAAGATGGGGCGGTGAGGAATTCCTGCTTGCCTTTGACAAAACCGATTTGGACACCGCTGTTGTTCTTCTCGAAAATATACTCGATGAAATTCGCGCCCTCACCATAGATTATGAAGGCCGGGAAATCAAGGTAACCATGAGTATCGGTGTCGCAAGTAACCCCGAGTTGAGCAAAGATGAAATCATCAACGAGGCTGATGCCCGCCTGTATTATTCAAAAGAAAACGGCAGAAACCGCATTACTGCAGTCCTGCCGGAATAAAAACTGTTTCGTAACATCAAAACTTATCGAAATAATATTATCAATATCATAAAAGATATCTTTAGAATCCCGGGGCATCCTCCGGGATTTCTATATTTTCAGCTTCGGTGATACCCATATAATTTCTGGCCGTCCATACAATCAACTGAGCCAGTGAATCGGGATCCTCGGGAACTCCATCCCCCAATATTCCCACATCCCCCGCATCATACTGCGTCGGATCATAACCCTCTATAGAGCTCACTCCACCTGCCAGGAATACCTGCTTTCCATACATCAACAGAGTCTTTGAAATATAATTTCTGGTCACAACATCCTCGGCCCCGAGCTCAACTGCCACCAAAGTATGAATTCCGTCACTTCCCTGAATCTGAATAGCACTTACCAGGCAGCAACCGGCCTTATTGGTTGTACCGGTCTTCATACCCACCGCTCCCGGCATGTTGTAAAGCATGGGATTGGTATTGTACACGGTTTTTCCAAGGCTTGACAGTGTCAGCGCTGATTTTGAGGTAATCTCTGTAATCTGAGGATATACCGCAAGAATATATGACACCAGCTTAAACATATCATTTGAGGAAATATGATTCTGAATCTTACTCTCAAAAGCGGTATCGGTATATGTAGGAAGGCCGTTACAATTGTAAAATCGGGTTGCATCCGACAATCCTATTCTCGATGCGGTGCTGTTCATTCTGTTTACAAAAGCAGCCTCACTTCCGCCAACATATTCTGCCAGCGCCAGTGCGCACTCATTACTTGAAGGAAGAAGCATTCCACCGATTAAATCACTTACCGTCACCGTCTGACCCGTAGCCATTCTGATGACTCCGTCCACCGCATATGACAGGCGATTTACATTTTCGGAAACCGTCACTGTATCGTCAAGACCAATCTGTCCGTTCGATACCGCATCCATTACCACCAGATAGGTCATCAGCTTGGTGGTACTGGCCATAGACGCTGCCACATCTCCGTTATAGGAATAGTACACTTCTCCTGTGGTTGCATCACCTATCAGCACAGTATTTGTTCCCAAAAAGAAATCCTCATATTCAAGCTTTTGCATATTCAGTTCAAGCTTCTTATCGGGATCGATATAAAGCACATCACCCGAAGTCCAAAATTCTTTTTCAAGGATAAGCACCAAATCGGTCAGATACATATAACAATCATAAACGCCCTTATCAATCTCATAGATAAAGGTATAGTAATGATTGTTGTATCCGTTTAATGTAAATGAATTACGCTTTCTGACATACTCAGGCTCTGACTGAGCTCTGGTGATTCCGTCAAAGTAATCGTTCTCATTTCCTACCGGAGAGTATGCGGTTCCGGTTTTCATGACAATAGACTCTTTACCGATTGTCACACTAAACTGTGCCCCGGTTCCGTTCAGCGCGTTCGCCACATCTCGCAGTGATACATACTCATTTTCATCGTAATACTGATGAATGGTACGGATATTAAAATTCCCCTTTCCCGCAACATTGAGGGTTCGGTTTACTCTGTATTCCGCATCATAGTTCGCTGCATTCGCGGGCTGCGCATAACTCATCACTGATATACCGGCTACCGCAAGCACCAACACAAATGCCAGCAATCTTACAACTGATTTATATCTTTTTATAAAATTTACAAAATTAGTTTTATAGTTTTTCAACCTTGTAATCTCCAATTACCTTCTTACATACACCAACGGATACACCACTCCGGGTGCAGGTGAAATGTTCTGATTCGATACTGTATCATCTGGCTCGGTGACGGTCACTTCCGAATCAATCGCCATACCGAGTGAGGTTGTTGTCGCAGGATCGACTTCAAAGCCACTGTCCTCACTTTTTCCGCTGATAAGCAAAAAATCATCCTGTACTGAGTAAATCTCATAAACCGTCTCTGTACCCAGACCGGTTCTGGCAAGCACACCCTTCTCAACCTTGTAATCTCCGGAATGACTGTATGCTTTATTCAAATCCTCAAGACTGGGTAAAAGTTCGGGTCCGTAGCCTGCAATATACTCCTCAGCGGACATTCCTATAGCCTCCTGAACCAGCTCTTCCACAGACTTACCTATACTCTCGGGATTAACCTCTGCGCTTGCAAGTCTTTTTTCCAAAAAAGAAGTAAGTCCTGCCGCAGCCACCTTCAAGGCCTGAGCCTGAGCTGCCGCATAAGAAGCCTCATCCACACTCTCAGACCAGCTTCCGTTGGCATTGATGGTCAGATTTATCGAGATTACAATTCTCTCGTCACCGTATTCCGCAAGGTCACCGACCAATGCATCGTCCAGCCAAATATCCATGATATCTGTCGTAAAATCAGTAACATCAACCTGTCGTGTCCACTTGCCTATAAATGCCGTGTCTTTATATATAAATTTCTTATACACAAACAGTCCTCCGAACAAGAGGCCTGCCAATGCGATAAAAACTATTATCGGAATCAGAAATTGTTTTGCCTTCATCAATCTTCTCCCTCAGGTAATTCCTGCAATATATATTCTACAAATCCGTTGACGGTATAATCCATCTGCTCTTCGCGGCTGATATAAGGATGACCGTCCCCGGCCTGTCTTCCGTAATCACCAAAGTATGCATGACAACCGCCGACGATAACCAATTCACAGCTTCCCTTAGGCACCTTTTTACGCCCCTTGGCAAACTGACCTCTGTTAAGTACTCCGTCCTGAGTACCGTAAGCAAGATATACCTTCAAATCGGTATCACTCAAATCAACGGTAGTGTATGCTCCAAGCAAAAGCAGACCGTCATATTCATCTGCATGCTTTTTCACATAATAGGCTGCCATGGCTCCACCAAGAGAGTGGCCTCCTACATACCAGTTTTCAATTTCCGGAAACTGCACTCGTACCTCATCCGCTGCATTGATATCCAAAAATGCAAAATTAAGTGGCATTTTCACCAGCGCACAGGTAATTCCCTTCTGTGCCATTCTGTACATCAGCGGAATATAAGAATCATACTCTACTCTGGCTCCCGGGTAAAAAATCAAACCTGCAATTGCCTCTTCCGGCTGTGCCACGATAAGTCCATCCTCGTTCACGGTAACTGTTACCGACTGAAGCTCATCGCGCTCACTCGTACCTGCGCCGAACTCAATCACTTCTTCTACCGCAAGCCCTTGCCCTGCTTCCGGCACAAACCCTTCCGACAGATAATCATTTACCCTATTATCCGCTCTGTAGGGGAATGCTACAAACAACGCGCAAGCAATCAAAGCAACTGCCAAAACAGAAACAATAACTATAATCTTTTTAGTATTCTTTTTGTTTTCTTTCATAGGACGACTCTACTCTTCTGTCGCAAGTTTCAGCGACTTCATATCCTTCAAAAGTTTTTCAGTCAGGCTCAGCACTACAGCCTCATCTTTCTCAACCAGTTTTTCCTTTTCATATTTGTATGTGATGCTGGGCTTTCCGTACGGAGTAAATACAGGTATATTTTTGTTGCGCATCACAAACTCCGGAATCTTGGTTGCATCAATGCGAGCATCCGGCTTGAATGTAAATATAATCTGTCCGTCACGGCTTCGCACCTCAACCATATCAAGGTTATGCGCCGCTGCTCTGATAAGAGCAATTCGCAACAGATTTTCCGCAGGTGCCGGCACCGCGCCGTATCTGTCCAACAACTCATCACGCATCGCATCACGTTCTTTGTCCGTCTCAATTCCCGCAATGCGCTTGTACATATCAAGCTTTTGTTCTTCGTTCGCGATATACTCTGCGGGAATATATGCATCGGCATCTACATTTACCACAGTACTGAAACTCTCTTCAATATGGATACCCTTAAGCTTAGATACCTCTTCATTGAGCATCTTGCAATAAAGCTCATATCCCACAGCCTCCATATGTCCGTGCTGTGTCTTACCCAACAGATTTCCTGCACCACGGATTTCCAGATCTCGCATCGCGATTTTGAATCCGCTTCCCAAATCTGTAAATTCTTTGATTGCTTCAAGTCTCTTCTCTGCTACCTCAGTCAGAACTTTATCTCTCTTGTACATCAGGAACGCGTAGGCAATTCTGTTGGAACGACCCACACGACCTCTGAGCTGGTACAGCTGTGAAAGACCCATTCTGTCCGAATCCTGAATAATCAGTGTATTTACATTGGAAATATCCATACCTGTCTCAATAATGGTAGTTGTAACAAGCACATCTATATCTCCGTTGATAAAATCATACATTATGTTTTCGAGCTCTCGCTCCTGCATCTGTCCGTGTGCAAAAGCGACCTCGGCATTGGGCACCAACGACTGAATATGTGCCGCAACATCCGCAATCATGTTGACTCTGTTATATACAAAATAAACCTGACCGCCTCGAGCCAATTCACGAGTGATGGCCTCACGCACCAATTCTTCATTATATTCACAGACAAATGTCTGAATAGGCAGTCTGTCACTCGGTGCCTCGGTCAAAAGACTCATATCTCTGATTCCGACCAAACTCATATGAAGAGTACGTGGAATAGGAGTTGCACTGAGAGTCAGTACATCTATATTCTCACGAAGTTTCTTTATCTTTTCCTTGTGTGTAACTCCGAAACGCTGCTCCTCATCGATGATTAACAATCCCAGATCCTTGAACTGTACATCAGCTGAAAGCAAACGATGTGTACCGATAACTATGTCTACCATTCCCTTTTTGAGGTCGGTAATGGCCTGCTTTATTTCAGAAGGTGATCTGAAACGGCTGAGCAATTCCACTCTCACAGGGAAATCCTTCATTCTCTGCGCAAAAGTATTGTAATGCTGCTGTGCCAGGATAGTAGTAGGCACAAGGTATGCCACCTGCTTATTTTCCTGAACTGCTTTGAATGCCGCTCTGATGGCTATCTCGGTCTTTCCGAATCCTACGTCGCCGCAGATAAGACGGTCCATGATACGGTTGCTCTCCATATCAGCCTTGGTATCGGCAATGGCACTCTTCTGGTCCTCAGTCTCCTCGTAAGGAAAGAGCTCCTCGAACTCCTTCTGCCATACGGTATCCGGACCATAGGAGAATCCTGCCTCCTGCTGTCTTTTGGCATACAATTCCACAAGGTCCTGTGCCACACCGATTGCAGACTCTCTTACCTTGGTTTTGGTTTTTTCCCATTCTTTGGTTCCGAGTTTATTTATCTTCGGAACCTTCTCCGCATCGGCTGAAGCATATTTCTGAATAGCATCCAGTTCGGTGGCAAGCACATACAGCACACCACCTTCTCGGTATTCCAGACGTATATAATCTCTGACCACTCTTCCGGACTCGACTTTTTCAATGCCCTTGTATACGCCTAAACCGTAACTCTCATGAACTATGAAATCTCCCGGCTTCAAGTCATCCAAAGCATTAATCTTTTGTCCGGTCAATGAAGCCTTTCTGCGCTTCTTCTTGCGTTCTGCTCCGAATATGTCCGTCTCTGCCAATACGACAAACTTAATAAGCGGATATTCAAATCCCTTGGAAATCCTTCCGTATACAATCAGCACCTCGCCCTGAACTATTTCTCTGTCAGGGTTCTCGGAGTATGCTGCCGGTATTCCTATATCAGTCATCTCCTCTGCCAATCTCTTGGCTCTGGTTCGTGAAGGTGACAGCAAAACAACCTGATATTTCTTCTTATTGAATGCTTCGAGGTCTCTTGACAGAGCATCGAAGCTTCCGTTGTAGGACGCAGTGTTTCTCGCACCTATATCATATCTGTATCCGGCATTAAAATAACCGGTACCGCCGTCAAGCGTTGCGATTGAAAATACCCTGTTCTTAGTCAACTTTGAGGCAATCTCCTCACCGTTATACAGCAAAGTAAGCTGCCCCGGCAGGCAATAGCCCTTTTCCAAACGATGGCCGTAACTCTCCGAAAACTCTATTTCAATAGCTTCAGCCTGTTCCTTAAGTCTTGAAGGTTCCTCAAGGAAAACATATGCCTCCCCACCTGTTATATCCGCAATATGTTCAGGCAAAGACTGCAGTATTGTATCCTCACTGTCCTCGTAAAAGTATTTTATATAGCTCTCAAGATTGACATGCATGGAAAGTTCCAGTGTCTGCTCTCTGAGCTCATTTATCATAGTCTTTAAGCGATGGGCCTCCTCAGTCTTAAAAAGCTTACGAAGCTTTTCTTCCTGTGCAGCCGCTTCCTCGCAGATTTTTTCTATTCCGTCTCTTAGCTCCTCTGGAGTCATGATAAACTCGGTCGCCGGATATATCGAAATCTCCTCCAACGCTTCCATAGAGCGCTGTGTCAGAACATCAAAGCTCTTGATAGCCTCAACTTCATCTCCCCACAATTCCAATCTGTACGGATTATCCTCTGTGAGGTCAAATACATCGATAATATCACCGCGAATTGAAAACTGACCCGGCTCCTCTACCTGCGGCACCTTGATATACCCCAAAGCTACCAGCTGCTTTGCCAGTCTTCTTTGATTTATCTCATCTCCACCGGAAATCTCAATGACTGCCGCATCACGATCCGACACAGCGATAGGAGTCATCAGTGCTGCATACGTAGTAATAATTGTGACAGGTTTTCCCTCAAGAAGCTTACGCATAGTGATAATTCTCTCGCGTGTAAGCTCGTTACCGTGTATGTCCGCCTGGAAAAATATCAGATCCTTTGCAGGATAATAACAGGCATTGGGATCATAAAAAAGATATTCCTCCCAGAGTTCACGTGCGCGCAAATCATCATAGGTGACAATAAGCGTAACCTTACTGTCACCCGCCAAAGCCTTAATCATGTGAAGCTTTTGAGCATCAACACAACCGGTAAGCGAAATGATATCACTACCCTTTATTCTTTTTACCGCATCTTTAATGCTTTGGAAATCCGCCAGTTCCTCCAGCGGTGCGAATAATGCTTTCATAGATAACAGATTACTTTTTCTTTACATTAAAACGATTCATAGCTACATCCACGCCCTTGGACATAATGGTTTTTACCGCTTCTGCCGCATGAGCGATTGCATCAGAATACTCTTCCGCATGCTCCTTGTCAATACTTCCGAGAACGTGTGCCGCCAAATCCGCACCCGCTCTTTTAGCACCGACTCCCACTCTTACTCTCGGGAAAATCTCACTGCTGAGGTGAAGTATTATGTTCTTCAGGCCGTTATGCCCTCCGGCACTTCCCTTGGGTCTTACTCTGAGCTGACCGACATCCAGATCAATATCATCGGAAATTACTATCAATTCGGAAGACGGATCAATCTTATAAAAATCAATCACCTCTCTGACGCTCTCTCCGCTGAGATTCATATATGTCTGAGGTTTTACAAGCACTACCTTCTCACCCTCAAGCATTCCTTTTCCCACAAGTGCCTTATGCTTTTTTTCAGAGACACTGATTCCGGCTTCGTCTGCCAACACATCTACAACCTTAAAGCCGGCATTGTGTCTTGTATTTTCATATTCTCTGCCCGGATTACCGAGCCCAACAATTATATACATTATATTCCTCTTTATTTTCATAACAGCCGAAGCGTCCAGACTTCGAGTAAGTACCTACTCTTCACCTGAACGCTCCTTATTTGCCAATCTATTATGATTATACGCCTGATGATCTGTCATCCTTCTTTACACCGTTAAGTGCAAGTCTTGAAGCGATGATAAACACGATGATGAACACAATCAAAATACCCCAGGTAAGAAGAAGGTGTCCTGCAGAACCGGCATACATATCTGCCGCATTTTCTCTTGCAAGATGTCCGCACTCTGAAGTATCGATTACAACCTTTGAAGTGTCAATCGCCATAGTCATAGGATCGATTGAAATCGAATCAGGCTCAATAGTAGCCTGTGCCATATCAATCATAAAACGGCTTTCAAGAGTCTCAAGACCACAAATCGCACCGATTGACTCATTGCCCCAGCGGCTCAACATAAGCCATGATACTACCTTACCAACACCTTCCATCTCGAAAAGGCTTCCTGAGAAAATAAGCTGTGCAATAAGGATATAAGGGGTAAGTGTACTTCCTGTCTCAGCCTTCTTGATAAAGCTTGAAAGCACCAATCCCATGAGATCCGCTGCATATGTCAAAAGGAGCATACTGATAAAGATTTCAACAACTGCTCCTGCGGAACCGTCAAAGATAAGTCCGTACTGAAGCATGTCATTTCCGTATACAGTAGCTGCAATAGGGAAAGCTGCAGTCATAAGGATTGCCTGAAGCGCACAGAGGAAAAACTGTACTATAGCTCTTGAAGCTACATAAGGTCCAAGGCTCAATCCCGAATCAATATCACGCTTTATATTTTTACGAATACTTACCATTGTCTGCGCAGTATTGAAAAGGCCTGCCCAGATTGCCGCACTTACGATAACGAATACACTGGGCTGAGTTCCCTCATAATCCACGAACATATTCTTACCGGTAATCCATACGATTACTATATCTGCAAGAATAGGGAACATAAGTGATACAATGATTCCCTTCTTGTCTCTGAACAAAAGTTTCAGATAAGTATTCATCTGAATTTGAAACTGCTTACCAACGGAAATAACTCTTCCTTCAGCCATTTTAAATTCCTCCCATCAGGTACTTGCTTCCGTCAACATCCTGATTAATCTTTTCGTACATCTGCTGATATTCATCAATACCGTAATATGCCTTGGCCTCCTGAGGTGAACCTGCAAAAGAAAGTCTTCCGACATTGTTAAACTTACGAAGCATAATAACCTGATCGAACATATCGAGCTCACTTACATCGTGAATGATAACAAGAATGGTCTTGGGGTCATCCTTATCATGTGCCATATTCTGAAGAATGCTGAACATATTCTTCTTATTACCGGGATCAAGTCCTGCATCAGGCTCATCCATGAAGAATACACGGCGATCGGAAATCATAGTCATCATGATATGAACACGTCTCTTCTCACCACCTGAGCAGTTTGAAATCTGGCTCTTCATCTTAGGAGTCATTCCAAACTTGTTGATAAGGGCTTCAACCTTCTCTTTGCGCTCTTTTCTTGTATAGTCATACAGATAAAATTCTGCGCTCTGATTAATCTGTTCGAGTACTGTAAGTGCAGGATAGAACACAGTATCCTGAGTAACGATACCGATGGTATCCTTAAGTCTCTTGGCGTTGGCGATAAGGTCCTGTCCGTCCATGGTAACACGTCCTGTAACGCCTTCCGGGTGTGATGCATTCAAAATATCCATGAGGGTTGTTTTACCTGCACCTGCTGTGCCAAGAAGTGCAATAAGTGAACCTTCCTCGATATTAAGTCTGATATTCTTGAGCAGCTCAACGTCACCCGGGCCGTGAGTGTTCTTAACTTTTTTTGACTGTATATCCGCCTGTATCAAATAATTGCGCTGCTGCGCCTGCTGTACAGGATAACCTGCCTGCTGTACAGGATAACCTGCCTGCTGTACAGGGTAGCCTGCCTGCTGTACAGGGTAGCCTGCCTGCTGTACAGGATAACCTGCCTGTTGTACGGGATAGCCTGCCTGCTGTACAGGGTAACCTGCCTGCTGAGGCTGTGCCTGCTGAACAGGAACCGCCTGTCTGGGTTGCTGTGCTACCGCCTGTGGATTCGGCTGTGCCGGTGTATTCTGTGCCTGTACTGCCTGCGGCTGTGCAGCAGGTCTTAAAGGCTGAGGATTAGGTGTAGGAGCAGTATGTAATGCTACAGGAGTAGTAGGCTGTGCAGTCTGTACCACTGCAGGTGCTACTGCAGGCTGAGCATTAGGAATTGCCACAGGTGTGGGCTGAGGTGTAGGAACCACTGTAGGTACTGGTACTACCGCAGGTGTAGGCTGTACTGCTACCTGAGGCTGTACTACAGGTGCTGCTGCGGGGGTAGGCTGAACTGCTGCCTGAAGCTGTGCTACAGGTGCTGCTGCAGGTGTAGGCTGTACTACGGGTGCCGCTGCGGGGGTAGGCTGTACTGCTGCCTGCGCCGCCTGAGCAGCCTGTACTGCATGTCCTGTAATAGCCACTGTACCATCAAAATCAGTCTGACCCTGAGCTCCGATTACGGGAGCAGGCGCTGCGGGTGCCGAAGCCGCTGATTCATAGTTGCTGAAGAACAGCTTATTATTCAAAAATACAAATGTACGGTCACATATGCAGAATGTATCACGATTCTTGAGGGCTACAGGTCCTGTAAGTTCAGTTCCGTTATACCATGTTCCGGCACGGCTTCCGAGGTCCTGGAGAATGTACTCCTTACCGTTCCAAGCAACCTTTGCATGATGTCTGGTAATGAATGCAGAATTAAGACTGATCACGTTATCGGATACACGTCCGATGGTAACTTCTTCATTAAACTTAAGCTCCTTCTGGAACCAACCACCACGCTTCTGATCGATAGTGAACAAAATCCACACACCGTTATCTACATCGGGATGTGCCAAATCTGTAGTATCGATTCTGATAACATCACCACTGTTCAGTGTAACCTGTGCGGGTGCCTGTCCTGCCTCACTCTTGTATAAAACACCGTTAATATATGTGCCGTTGATACTTCCCAAATCGGTATATACCCACTGACCGTTTACACATGAAAGCTGTGCATGACGTCTTCCGCAAATTTTTGATTCAATCTCAACATCCGGATGACTGTCTTTTGTAGGTCTTCCAAGCAAGAGCGGGCGACCCGACTGAACCTGCTTGATTGACAGCGGCTTGTCTGCTGCCAAAATCAACAGACTTGCTGTTGAATAAATAATATCCTGTCCGAAACCGGAATTCATATTATTGACTGCCTCCATTTTATACTCCTAAATTAATTATTATTGGGTTAAAAAGTGCCTATTACACCAAAATTTATACTATCAAAAAATGCACATTCTTGCAATAACAAAGCGGTGGTAAAACACCACCGCTCTAATAATAACTATATAAGCCTGTTAATCACATGAATGGTAAAGCATTAACTTATCACATTCATATATACATTCATATCCTGCATCTTCGAGAATATATCTGGCGCTTCCGTATGGATGAACCATTATATAATCGGCAGTCAGATTAGAAGGATCATTATAAAACTCCCTTTCATCCAAGCTGACTCCCATTCCCGCCGGTGCCGCGAACATATATCCGTAATATGTACACTCGTTGTCATCGGATGTTGGCATTGCCATACAATTATCTGCAGATAAATCATCCGTAAGTACGATGCACTCTCTAAAGTCCTCTTCCAGTTCTGCCATCCATAACGCATACTCCTCATCGACATATGGCAATCTTTCAATTTGATTCATTAGGAAGAATGCAGCTACACCCACAATTATTGTTGATATGAAGTAGCGATAATCCATATCGACAAGCATAACCACAAAATTAACCACAGTCATTGTCAGCAGATGTCTTCCACCGACACCCACATCGTACAAAACAAAAATAGCAACAAACACAGAAGTATTCATTATTAATGTTTGCAATACTGTCTCTTTGACTTTTTTGTTATTTATATAATACACTGTGAAATCTACACCCATGCATAACATAGAGGTAATCCACAACACATAACACCACGGAACCATTCCGTCACGGTACCTTATGGCATACCATACATACTTTGCCATAAGAATAATGTTGGTTCCAAATGACTTGATGCTGTCGGCAATGTCAGTTCCTATTACTCCTCCGTAATAGCTCGCGCAAAAGAATTTCCTTATTAACGCAAATCCTATGACTGCTACAATGGCACTCCCGATAACCCATGGAATAGCTTTCTTCTTTTTTACGCACTTCCAAAAAGGAATCAAATACAAAACTGCATAATATCCTCGCATCATTGTCAGTAATGAAATTGCAATTAGGCAAATTACAAATGAAGCCGTTTTAAACTTATCTTCCTTAAAATAATCCAATGCGCATGCCACTGCTATCATAAGGAGCATAAAATACATCGGTTCGGCCACACCACTGAGCATATGCCTCAAAACCATAGGTGATGAAAACATTGCTATTATAAAAAAAACGATATGAATCAGCTTGGGCCTTGTTACCAAAAGAACCACAGCAATTCCCAGAGCTACAAAAAAGATATTAGCATATATCGGAGCAGAGTAATTCCATCCAAAAATCAATCCCCATAACACATAAGGAATAATTGGTAAAGGTCCCCAATAAGCAAAACCTCCAATAGGCGCCTGTGACTGATTAAACCCGAAGAAACCTTTAATCCCACCTCCGTTGACCAACGCGTCAACCTGTTTGTAATAGGTGATTTCATCGCTCCATCCTCCAAGCGGTATATATATATCCGCAATAGATTTACCGTCTTTAAGGCAAAATAATACACCTGCCAATAACGGTGTCATTACGGCGAGCGCGCATACGATTAAATATATTAATTTGTCTCTGTCTAATTTCTTACCCTTCAGTTCCATTCCAATGATGCCATTTCATATCTGAAAAACTATTCCTCGCACTCAGGATCGTCCTTAGCCTTTTCATAAGCCTCGAGAATAACCTTCTGCAATTTATCTCTTGTCGAAGAGTTAATCGGATGAGCTATATCTCTGTATTCACCGTCTGCAGATTTCTTGCTGGGCATTGCGATGAACAATCCCTTTTCACCCTCAATAACCTTGATATCGTGAACTACAAATTCACTCTCAAGAGTGATAGACACTACAGCACGCATCTTTCCTTCTTTGGTAATCTTTCGAACTCTAACATCAGTAATTTCCATAGTATTTCCTCAAATACCCCCTTAAGGTGCATAATTCTCCGGAATGTCCTTCCACGACATCCCGGAGAATATATAATACATCATTTATCTTATTCTTACAAACTAAATAGAGTAACGCTCGTTTCTCTCAACAACAATCTTGATACCGTCCTCACCCTTGAAGTTCGAACCTGCCTTAATTGTACTGTGACTCTCAACAATACAATTCTCGATGGTTGTGTTGTCTGCAATATATACATCATTGAGAATAATAGAATTCTTGATGGTGCAATTATTGCCGATGTAGCTTGTCTTAAAGATTACGGAATCCTCAACATTACCGTTTACGATACATCCGCTTGATACAAGGCTGTTGCTTACATTAGCACCGGGATTGTACTTTGCGGGAGGAAGATCGTCTACCTTTGAGTAAATATCGGGATATGTTCTGAAGAAGTAATCTCTTACATCCTTCTGAAGGAAATCCATATTGGTGTTGAAATAATCGTTAACTTCTGCGATATTTCTCCAATACTCCTTGGTCTTGTAACCGTAGATTCTCTTTACATCTTTATAACGGATGAGAATATCTCTGACGAAATCGTAACGATCCTCAGCTGCGCTCTTCTCAATCATTTCGATAAGCTGACGACGACGGATTACATAGATACCGCAAGATACAGTGTTTGACTTAGCCTTGAGAGGCTTCTCTTCAAACTCCTCTACACGGCAATCATCATTCATACGGATAGTTCCGTAACGCTCGGGAGAGGTTCCCTTGGGAAGGTCTGCACACACAACAGTGATATCAGCCTTCTTGTCAATGTGATACTCAAGGATCTTGTTGAAATCCATCTTGTATACACAGTCACCGTTTGCAATTACTACATAAGGCTCATGGCTCTTCTTGAGGAAGCTGAGATTCTGATAAATTGCATCAGCGGTTCCGCGATACCAGTTACTGTTATCAGCGGTAACTGCAGGAGTAAGAACATAAAGTCCGCCCTGCTTACGTCCGAAATCCCACCACTTAGAAGAATTCAGGTGCTCATTAAGGCTTCCTGCGTTGTACTGAGTAAGTACAGCAACCTTCTGAATATGTGAGTTAGACATATTACTCAATGTAAAATCAATACTACGATAGCTGCCTGCTATGGGCATGGCGCATACGGCTCTCTTCTGTGACAAAACATCCATACGATGATTGCTGCCGCCGGCCAAAATAATTCCGATTGCTCTCATTATTCTTCACCTGCCTTAATCAAAGTTTTTCCGCTTGCGAGAATTCCGTCCTCGTAATCATCAGCGGTGGTCTCACCGAATACTACTGAGTTCTTTCCGATAGATACTCCGTCGGGAATGAAGCTCTTCTCTCCGATAGTGACTAATCCATGATTGTAAATATGAGGTGCTGTATCATTTTCAGCTTCCTCACCGACACCAAGCTTTACGTTGTTTCCAACCTTGGTCTCTTCAGCAATAATCGCCTTGTTGAGCTCACATCCCTCACCGATACAGGTCTGATTCATAATAATTGAATCCTTAACAACGGTTCCTGCTCCAATGGTTACGCCGCATCCGATTACCGAATTGTATACCTCACCATAGATTTCTGAGCCTTCACCGATGATACTTCTCTCAATCTTACTCTCCTTAGAGAAGAACTGAGGGGGCTGGATCTCAGACTTGGTATAAATCTTCCAATACTCTTCATAGAGATTGAACTCGGGAACGATATCGATAAGCTCCATATTAGCTTCCCAATATGAGCTAAGGGTTCCTACATCCTTCCAATATCCGTTGAACTCATAAGCATATAAAGGCTTGTCATTTTCATGGCAATAAGGAATTACGTGCTTACCGAAGTCAAGATTGGGCTGATCCTTAAGAGCCATAAATGCTTCCTTAAGAGTCTTCCAATTGAAGATATAAATACCCATACTTGCAAGATTGCTGCGGGGATGAGCAGGCTTCTCTTCGAAATCGGTGATACGCTTATTTTCATCAGCGATCATGATACCGAAGCGGCTTGCCTCCTCCATGGGTACAGGCATAACCGCGATGGTAACATCTGCATTGTTAGCCTTGTGGAAATCAAGCATAACCTCGTAATCCATCTTGTAAATATGGTCACCTGAAAGAATCAGGATATACTCAGGATTAAAGCTCTCCATATATTCAAGATTCTGGTAGATAGCGTTTGCGGTACCTGTATACCACTCACTGTTCTCACTCTTCTCATAAGGAGGAAGAACGCTTACACCACCAATATTACGGTCAAGATCCCACGGAATACCGATTCCGATGTGAGAATTCAAGCGAAGAGGCTGATACTGAGTAAGTACGCCGACCGTATCAACGCCGGAATTTATGCAATTTGAAAGCGGGAAATCAATGATACGATATTTACCGCCGAAAGCGACAGCAGGTTTTGCCACCTTAGATGTCAAAACGCCCAAACGGCTGCCTTGTCCGCCAGCCAGAAGCATGGCAATCATTTCCTTTTTAACCATATTCCCTCCAGCCTGCAGGTTTATATTTACACACTTCTGCAGGATTTCATTAATAACGAAATTATTATAACACCTTCTGCTATTTTATGGAATAATTAACACAATTTGTTTTGTATTTTCGTAATTTTCTATCTATTTTCTACAAATTACTGTTCAATTTGACCAAGAAAAAAGACGGCAACGGATTTCATCAATCCAATTGCCGTCTTTAACGGTTATTCTCTGCCTATTGAGGCTATAAGCTCATGGTCACTTCTGATTGTCGCACATGCCACTGTGGTGAGCATGTTTCCGGTAATGCTCGCAGATGCACCCGACTTGAACGCTTTCTCACCATCGTTTGTAAGGAGAGCTCTTCCTGCCGCAAGTCTGATATCCGCCTTGGGATTTATATATCTGAAAAACGCGATTGTTCTGAGAATCTCGTCCTCCGTAATTCTCGGCAGATTCTCAAGCGGAGTTCCCTTTATAGGCATCAGTGAGTTGATCGGTATCGAATCTGCTCCGACTTCCGCAAGACTCACTGCCATATCCAGTCTGTCCTCCCAGGTCTCACCCATTCCGATGATTCCTCCGGAGCATACATACATGCCCTCTTCCTTTACCATCTTGAGGGTAGCCATCTTCTGCTCATAAGTGTGAGTGGTGCAGATGTTAGGGAAATTACGTCTTGAAGTTTCGATGTTATGGTGATAACTCTGAACTCCCGCCTCATGAAGTCTGTGGAGCTGCTCCTTTGTCAGGAATCCCATAGATGCACACAATTCAATATTTTTGCACTCACGATTCATGGTTTCATACGCATGAATTGCCTTATCAAATTCTTCACCGGTAAGTGCTCGTCCTGCAGTAACAATTGAAAATCTGTCAACGCCCTCGCGTTCATTCAGCTTGCAAGCCTCGAGAATTCTTTCTTCCGGAAGGAAATCATAAATCTCACACTCTGTATTATGATGAGCGGACTGAGCACAGTATTTGCAATCCTCGGGACATCTTCCGCTACGACCGTTAATGATAGAGCACAGGTCTATTTTCTTGCCAACAAAATGCTCTCTGATTTTATCCGCGCCCTCGCAGAGTTCATCGAGATTGCAATCTATAAAAATACTCAGATCATCCTCACGGTTTATTCTTCTTCCACCTATGATTTCATCTGCCAGCGAAAGCATATCGATACTCATATCAAAGCTCCTTATTGTTGTAATTTCAAACTCCTGTCACGGCACACGCTTTGACTAATACATTTTGTTCTAAGCTTCTGCCTTTTGCTTTGCAGTCTGCTTTCTCATCTCGGGAAGCAGTCCTGCTTTGGTCAATGCACTTCTTACTATTTTACCAAGAATTGACGCAATTACAATCTTTCCGAGATCAAAAGGAATAAAAGGGAATACACATACTTTAAGTGCATCTGCCCAAGTATAGCTTGCCACCTTAACAAACCAGGCCGTTCCGAATGCATATGCGACCGCAGTTCCAAGCACCATACCTGCAGCAGTGATGAATACGTTTGCCTTGGAAAGCTTGAGTGCCACGCCACTAATGATTGCCATAAATATAAATCCAATCAGATATCCGCCTGTAGGTCCCAGAAGCTTGCCCATTCCTCCCGAATATGCAGAAAAAACAGGAAGACCAACTGCGCCCAGGAGCAAATATACCAGATAACTGATTGTCGACTCACGGGGTCCGAGCAGATATACAGCAAGATAAATAACCAGATTTGTAAGAGAAATCGGAATAGGTCCGATGGGCACGGACATAGGTCCGAAAATGCACATCAATGCAGCAAACAATGCGCAGGTAGTAATATCATAAATAATAAATTTTTTGGTACTGTAATTGTTTTTCACTCTAATTGTTAACCTCTTTCTTAATATTTGGTTGTCAATATCACAAAGCAAAAGTTAACATGAAAAACAGCAATTGTCAACCTTGTTTGTTTTGTTAGGTTAACAATTGCCGCTATACTCATAATCATTATCAACGGCATACACTGCAATTACGGTTTACCGCATCTATGCAATTTTATTACAGCTGCTCGCCGGCCTTATACTTGGCTACGATACTCTGGATTCTCTCATTGGGATTGAGAAGATCTGAGATAGAGCAGTCATGATTGAGGGTATCAATGATGTATGCGATATACTTGCTGAGGTCGCAGTTGATATACCACTCTCTTTCAAGGAGCTCGGGAGTCTGATAAATGAGATTGGTGGTAAGTACTCTGGTGATGAGTCCCTTCTCATACGCATCGTCAAATTTATCAAGTCCGCTGGTGAAAAGTCCGAATGTAGAGAATACAAAGATTCTGTTCGCCTTACGCTCCTTAAGAGCTGCAGCAACTTCAAGAACACTCTCACCTGATGAAATCATATCATCGATGATAATCATATCCTTGCCCTCAACACTTGTTCCGAGGAACTCATGAGCAACAATAGGATTACGTCCGTTAACAATTCTGGTATAGTCACGGCGCTTGTAGAACATACCCATATCAAGACCGAGAACGTTTGCAATATAAATAGCTCTGCCCATTCCGCCTTCATCAGGGCTGATTACCATCATATGATCGGCATCAATATTGAGTCCCTTGTAGTTCTTGAGAAGACCCTTGATGAACTGATATGCGGGCTGAACTGTCTCAAATCCGCTGAGAGGAATTGCATTCTGTACTCTGGGATCGTGAGCATCGAAGGTTATGATATTATCAACACCCATCTTTACCATCTCCTGAAGAGCAAGTGCGCAGTCAAGAGACTCTCTTGCAGTTCTCTTGTGCTGACGGCTCTCATAAAGGAAAGGCATAATAACGGTAATGCGTCTCGCCTTACCGCCTACTGCTGCGATAATTCTCTTCAGATCCTGGAAGTGATCGTCGGGAGACATGTGATTCTCATGTCCGCAAAGCGAATATGTCTGTGAATAATTAAGTACGTCAACTATCAAGTAAAGGTCGGTACCTCTTACAGATTCCAAAATCTGTCCCTTACCTTCACCTGAACCAAATCTGGGAACTCTGGTCTCGAGAATATAGGTGCCTCTCTGATAACCTGCAAATGCAAGTGAACCCTTGTGCTCACTCTCACGCTCTGCTCTCCACTTTACAAGATACTGGTCTACCTTTTCAGCAAGAGGAGCCACACCTCTGAGAGCAATGATTCCCAACGAACCAACGGGAATAGTTTCAAGATTTCTTTTTTCTTCACGGTTTGCCATTTGAAATAATCTCCTGTTTTCTTATAAAAGCTGACGTACATCGGGTCCCGACAACTGAACAAATTTGTAATTGCCTGTCACTCTCGAAAGAGTTCTGTCAGAATATCTGTCTCTGATATCAATCAAAGAAAGATTTGTATTAATAATTGTAGGATGATTGCGATTATGTCTCTCGCTTATAACTGTGAACAACGAAGAAGCCACAAAGGCGTTGGATAACTCCGTACCCAAATCGTCGATAATCAAAAGATCACATTCCTGAAGGTCCTTCATAAACTCGGACCTGCCTTCTCTCTCATTACCGAACTGGTACTGTGCCAAAGTCTCAAAAAGCTGAGGCGCACTCATATATAATACGGAACGTCCCGACTCTATCAATTCATGGGCAATGCAGCATGATAAAAAACTTTTTCCGGTACCAACCTCGCCGTAAAGCACCAGATTTGTATAATTTACATCGAAATCATTAATGAATTCCTTGCAAATTCTAACCGCTGTTTGCAAAGTAGTCAAGTCTTCACCCGTGCAATATTCATAAGAAAGCTTAGAAAAATTCTCTTTTTTCAACAAATCCTTTATTTTTGACTGATCATAGAGTATCTCAAGCTCTCTTTTTTTCAGGCAGTGGCACTTTTCTTTGTTGCCGGTCAACCTGTTGATAAAGCCTGTATCCCGGCAATCGACACAAGTATATATAGGTTCCAGGTCTTCTTCCTTAAATCCTATACTCTCCAACTCCGAGCGTCTTCTGACTCTCATCATAGCAATTTCATCGGCAATATCCTCAGCCTGTCGATTTTTGCCATCCATGATGCTTTTAGCCTGCTGTATTGACAAAGTTGCTATCTTGTTGTCATATTCCCTGAGAGAAGGAAGTTTCTTTTCAATGGTATCTATTTTTTCTTCCGTTAATCGGCGATTGATATTACGGGTCTTTTCATACTCGCGCATCAATCCGTCGAACTGTTCGTTACTGAGTGGCATGTTCTATCTCCGCATTTGCTTGGGCAATTAATTACTTCTTTGCAAAAACCTTTTTTTCCAATGCTTCAAAGTCTATATCTCTTTGCTGGTATTTTCCGAATGCTCCGGCATTTCCGCCGCCGTTTTTGCCGCCGGCAGTATAGCTGCTTCCGGTCTGAGCAGACGCGCTCTTCGCAGCTTCTTTCTTCTGGAAATCACTGTCTAACCTGGCAATTTCATCGGTACTGCGGACATTATTCTTGTTCCAGCTGCTGAGAATACCCTCGGCATACTGAAATCTGTGATTGTCGGTAGCCAACACGGTTCTGTCACATGCATCTAAAATCACGCTCTCGGAAAAACCGTACTCAACAAGCCATCTGCTGATATATTCCATCTCCTTCTCCGCCGGACTTCCGCTCTTTCCAAGTCTGTTCATTATGGTATATACCACCTTGTCATATCTGAGACTGCTTCCGCTTGCCTCATTTACGGTAGTAATATTCTTTTCCTTCCATCCGATGGCAACTTTCTCTGCATATCTGAAATCCTTCTTGCCCTTATCGGCGCAATACTGAAGCAGATAATCCACCAAATCCTCCGACATACCGAGTCCGTCTGTCAGGTAGCAAAGCGTCTGAAGGTCACTCTGAGCAAGAGGTCTTCCGAAATATACCTCTGCCAACGACACCAGTGTGCAACCCTGCTTTTTACTGAACTCCTGGAGCTCTTTTGCACTGTATGAAGGCTTAGCCACAATGGTAATCTCCGAAGGCTGAATCATTTGTGTAACCATCGCCTGTGGTACAGGCTCTGCAGATACATTGTTCTCTACCTCAATTTCATGGCTGTCAACAACTGCATCGTTCTCCGATTCAGTCTCATGAATCTCGACAACATCCTTGCTCTGCCTGCTTACCTTTACCTTTTTGTGTGTAGCCTCTACAGAAGGAACTTTGGCTTCTCCGTTACACAGGTTGACAAGATGTACGCCATTAAGTGTACCGTTCTCATCATAATCGAGTGTAAGAAGGCCCTTTTTCTCCCAATATTTGAATGCACGCAGTACATCCTTCTCCGTATGATTGAAACGATCCGCTATATCCGAAACACTGGTCTCAAGATGGGCATTGAGCATGCGAACAAGATATAAATATACCTTAAGCTGTGCATCGTTTGCATCCGTCATATATTCATCTATAAATCGGTTGGACACGATTGTGGCACCGATGTAACTGTCCTGATAAACAACAAAACCTGCCATCACAAAATCCCCTCGTACCTTCACGTACTTCTTTCACATAATTAACCTTTTCAGTTATAACATAAGGAGTTTTTTTGCAAAATGGACAAAATCACAGTACCTCTTTTCACCCTACTGCAACAGGTAAAATGTGGATATTGTGGATATTGTGGATACAAAAAATTGTCTCTCGCAACGCAACTCCCCAAAGCCTTGTAAATACATCATATAAGACTTTGAGTCCAATAAAATCTTATCCACAAATATCAAAAAAATATCCACAGATTTGATAGTCTGAAGACCCTCAAAAAATCTGTGGATATTGTGGAAAATCTATTTACCGAGCAGTGATTCGCCTATTTTATAGGCTTCTCCCGCACCCATAGTTATCAACATGTCACCTTTTGTGCAATTTTCCAAAAGAAAATTTTCAATTTGTTCAAAAGAAGGTATGTAATAAGCCTCGGCTCCGAGCTTGTGAAGCTCCTCGCACAGAGTATTCGAACTAATACCGAGATTGTCTGTTTCTCGAGCCGCATATATGTCCGGAAGCACCACCTTGTCAGCCATACTGAGTGCCTGTGCAAACTCCTTCATAAACGCCTTGGTTCTGGTAAACGTATGAGGCTGGAACACTACCCAGAGGGTATTATGCTCTATCTTTTGAGCAACCTTCAATGTAGCCTCTATCTCTGTAGGATGGTGAGCGTAGTCATCGATTACCGTTACTCCTCCAACCTCTCCCTTGTATTCAAAACGTCTGTCGGTACCCTTGAAATTGTGAACCGAAGCAGCTGCTTTTTCATGATCAATGCCCATAGCATCCGCAAGAGCTATTGCTCCCAACGCATTGATCACATTATGCTCACCGGGAACCTGAAGCTCAACCTTACGTCGCTCCGTACCGCTCACTGCGATAAATGAAGCACGTCCCAACTCATTGTAGCTTATATCCTCAGGATAATAATCCATAGGATTGCCGTATACATCGTTCTTGTCCAATCCGTAGGTGATAACCTTACAATTGATACCTCCGGTAATCTCCTTGTAATCAGCAATATCACCGCCGATAATCAACGCTCCGTCATCAGGAAGGAGCTCTGCAAATCGACGGAATGAATTACGAATATCTGCCAAATCCTTGAAAAAGTCAAGGTGGTCCTCTTCAATATTGGTGATAATGGAAACCTTCGGGAAAAATGATAAAAAGCTGTTGGTATACTCGCAGGCCTCGGTTACAAAAAACTCAGGTCCGCCTACTCTTACATTGCCTCCTATAGTAGGAAGAACTCCTCCTATTGAAAGAGTGGGATTGACACCTGCCGCCAACAATATCTCACTAATCATAGAGGTTGTGGTGGTTTTACCATGTGTTCCGCTTACTGCAACGGGCACATTGTAATTTTTCATAATCTGTCCCAAGAGTTCCGCTCTTGTCAGGGTTTTGAGCCCCAAATCCTGAGCAGCTCTGTATTCGGGATTATCCGGATGTATGGCACTGGTAAATACCACGCAATCAATGTCTGCTGTGATATTTTCGTACTTCTGTCCGTAGAAGACCTTGATTCCCTTTTCCTCAAGTCCCTCTGTTATAGCACTTTTGCTTCTGTCGGAACCGCTTACGCTAAAGCCCGCATCGGCAAGAATTGCTGCCAGACCACTCATACTGATTCCACCGATTCCTACAAAAAATATCTTTTCAGGTCTCGAAAAATCCAAGCTGTACTTTTCTGTTGAAGACATTTCACTATCCTCCGTAAAAGTTTATAAAAATAATTATAAACTTAATTTACTATTTTTCAACATAGGTTATATACTCCGCTCCGCATCGTTCAAACCACTTTTCAGCTTCAACAATGTCCATCTTATCCAGCGTTCCATTCTCGGGATTTAAAATTACAACCGATGTGTCATTATATCCGGTAATCAACACAGCCGAATTTTCTCCTGTAAGTACAAGTACCGGAATATTTTCACTCACATAATAAAGTATACTGTCCAAAGAACAGTCCTTGAGGTCGAGAACCAGATATCCCTCCATATTTTCCTCGAGGATATCAAGCACGGGCTGTCCCTGATTCAGCAGATAGTTGGAATTACGTACAATTCCTTCATTTCTAAGCATGGTATCAAGGCAGACTGCCAAACTGTTTCTGTCCTCAGATACAGAATCTTCCGTTATCTCCATTATCTGATTCTTGGCCTTGCGGCTGATTCGCTTCCATACCAAGGTACCGTCACTGTCATATACCCAGCCTGATTTTTCATATGCCAGCCCAACCGCATTCGAAGGCAGATTATAAATATATTCCAATCCGTAAGCATCATATACGTAATAACGCTTCTCAGTTGTTATATCGATTGTCAGTTCTCTACCACCCTCGTAAACAATTTCCTTGGGGATTACGATCTTCAAAGATGCCGAATCAACCGTCTTGGGTAATCTTAACTGTACATAAGTCTCATAGATATCTACTACCGTAGTTGCATCCGTTACATTGGTTTCATAGAAATCTTTCTCAGTGGTAATATAATCCGGATCGGCATCTCTGACACTGCCTGCGGCATCAATCGTCACACGCTCCAATATAATCTGATTATCTCTCTGTGAAAGACCTGTCATGTAATATCCCGCGGGCTCATAACACTTAATCAAAGCTCCGGCCTCATTACAGATAATAACCTGATACATTGGGAAGAACAGACGTCCGGTATTGTCATAATGAACGTCCTCTATATGTGCTATTCCATAAATAACATCATCATATACAAATCCAAGCGGCTTGATAGCATCGCCCGTGGTGGCCTGAATGACTATATCCGTCTCTGTCTTCAGGTTGGTAAGCACAAGACTCGACGCCAGTTCCGAATCGGGATAAAGCTTGGTACTGATTAAAATTCTGTGATCGGCACTGGTAGAAAGAGTGTCTTCATTTTCTACATCGTTTCTGAGTTCTACGGTTCTGGCCTCTAAATCGACACAGTATACCTTATTTTCAAGAGTCAGATACAGATGCTGCTCACGGTTCAGATACAATAATGAATCCAGCTCCGCATCCAGGATTTCATACGTCTTGCTATAGGGTATATAAATCAGCTCCTCGATGGTGTTGAGCTTACCGTCAAATCTGTAAATCTCAATACCCACCTCACCCTCATGACGGCCGCTCGCCATATATCCGTATACAGCGAACTCGATAGTACCCGACTCCTCTATATCAAGAATCTTGATACCGTGAGCCTTGTACAAGATTCTCGCATCAAAATCATTGTCTCCGATAAAAGAGAATACTCTGGTCAGTTTGTTGGTTGCCGCCTGATATGAGTAAAGCTTTCCGGCTGTAACAAACGCTACAGTATTGCCGTCTTCACTTTCCGAAAAGTCCACATTTCTATCGGTAATACCCAGAACAATCTTGTCATTTTGACACAACGCATTATCTCTGGGCATCTGCTCCATTTTACGCTCATAGTCAATCAGAAGCATACGCTCCTTGCCGACCTTTATGCGGTAATACTCTGTTGTATCGTAATATATCCTGCTATCATCTTCACCCGTGAATACAATAAATCTGACCAGCACAGTCATCATTGAATCAGAAATATCTTTCAGATAAATCATGGGGTCATCCCACTGCTTGGCGTTGAGTTCTCCATATGTTACCTGATAAAAATTGGAATGAATATCAACCTGCGCAAATGTAGAATTATCATTCAGTGAAGAATTAGTTTCCAGGTACTTCTTTATTTCAAGCGATGCATCTTTATCAAACAGACGATCATGGAAATCCTGAACAAAAGCAATTTTGTCCTCAAAAGCCATTCCGTCTCCCCAGACTACCCTGGTGTAAAAATATACATCTCTGTCATCATCTATAGTCAATGTAAAAATAAGGGCATACTCAGTGTTATACTCCAGCAGATCCTTGAGCCCGAGCACACCGTCGATACTTCTCGTCCCTATGGTATAATCCGAAATCTCTCCATCCTCAATCAAGCGGCTTCCGTCAGTGGTTCTGACCTCAAATGCCAGCTTACTGATGTTACTTCCGTATGTGTCGATATGGTATCCGGTCTCGCGATTCTCTCCGAGTAGTGTAAGATTATCAGACATACAGCTAAGCTCCTGCCTGACCGAATAGCCATGGAGCTCATTATACAATATATCTCCGCGAACCATTGTTACCAGCGGGAAACGAGCAGAGTCCATCTCCATGGTAATATTGTCGTGGTCTTTATTCATTATTTTTGCTGCGATAAACAGTGTTGCCACAAATACTATCAGTAGCACAAACACATGAATTATCGATTTGATAAATTTCTTCATAACCAACTTGCAGCACTGCTGCCGCCAAAACAATTTCTTCTCTCAATAAAAGGTCCGCATAAGCGTATGCAATTCGCATCCCGCCTATACGAACCTTACTTGTATACTACTAAGTCAAACATTATTTGAGTACATTAATTCTTGCGATTGCACGCTGAAGCGCGGTCTCGGCTCTTGCGATGTCGAGATTTTCCGTCTTAACCTTCAGACGATCCTGTGCTCTCTGCAAAGCCTCATTGGCTCTCTTCTCATCAATCTCGTCAGGCCACTCAACGACCTCTGCGAGAACAGAAATTCCCTCAGGAAGTATCTCCGCAAAACCGGAATGAAGTGCGGCAATTCTGATGCCTTCCTTCTCGTGGATTTTGAGAATACCGGGCTTAACGATGACAGTCAACGGAATGTGTCCGGGATAAACACCGATTTCACCCTCAGTAGTATTAAATTCTACCATCTCCGCTTCACCCTCGAAGAAAAGTCTCTCCGGAGTGATGATGCGAAGCGTGAATGTCTTATCAGCCATAAGTGCTCCTTATTTCTTAGATGCCTTGTACTTCTCAACTACATCATCGATAGTACCTGAGCTAAGGAAATAGCTCTCGGGAATATCGTCATGCTTACCGTCGAGGATCTCACGGAATCCGCGGATAGTCTCGTTAACAGGAACGTACTTACCGGTAAGACCGGTGAACTGCTCTGCAACGAAGAAAGGCTGTGAAAGGAATCTCTGAACCTTTCTTGCACGAGATACAACAAGTCTGTCGCTCTCTGAAAGCTCATCCATACCAAGAATAGCAATGATATCCTGGAGCTCCTTATAACGCTGAAGAATCTCCTGTACACCACGTGCTGTTCTGTAGTGCTCCTCACCAACAATTCTGGGATCGAGAATACGTGAAGTAGACTCGAGAGGATCAACTGCAGGATAAATACCAAGCTCTACGATTGAACGTGAAAGTACGGTAGTCGCATCGAGGTGAGCGAAGGTAGTTGCAGGTGCAGGGTCGGTAAGGTCATCCGCAGGTACGTATACAGCCTGTACGGAAGTGATTGAACCGTTTCTGGTAGAGGTGATACGCTCCTGAAGAGCACCCATCTCTGTCTGCAGTGTAGGCTGATAACCTACGGCTGAAGGTACACGTCCGAGAAGAGCGGATACCTCAGAACCTGCCTGAGTGAAACGGAAAATGTTGTCGATGAAAAGCAGTACGTCCTTTCCGCCCTTATCACGGAAATACTCTGCCATTGTAAGTCCTGTAAGACCTACTCTCATTCTTGCTCCCGGAGGCTCGTTCATCTGACCGAATACCATGGTAGTCTTGTCGATAACGCCTGACTCGCTCATTTCATGATAAAGATCGTTTCCTTCACGGGTACGCTCGCCTACACCTGTGAATACTGAATATCCACCGTGCTCGGTAGCGATGTTACGAATAAGCTCCTGGATAAGTACGGTCTTACCTACACCTGCACCTCCGAACAGACCGATCTTACCACCCTTCTGGTAAGGGCAAAGAAGGTCAACGACCTTGATACCGGTCTCGAGGATTTCAGCCTCGGTAGACTGCTCTTCAAATGAAGGAGCTGCTCTGTGAATAGGCTCGTAAGATACATTCTCGGGAGCGGGCTTATTGTCGATAGGCTGTCCGAGAACGTTGAAAATACGACCAAGTGTATTCTCACCAACAGGAACGGAAATAGGAGCTCCTGTAGCAATAGCTTCTGTGCCGCGAACAAGTCCGTCGGTGCTACCCATGGCGATACATCTTACGGTGTCATCTCCAAGGTGCTGCGAAACCTCAGCAACGAGCTCTGCGCCATCCTTGGTCGGGATGCGAATTGCTTCATTAATTTCAGGAAGCTTGCCCTCATCGAAACGGATATCAA
>JAKSRV010000019.1 GCA_024403435.1 Lachnospiraceae bacterium | reverse complement strand
TTTTTTTCTATGAAAAGAGTATTATTATTTCTATATAAAAGTACACGTTAAATTTATATTTTGCGTGTACTTTATGCGGAATTTATGCTATAATATGAATATATGGTTGATTTGGCCCCAATTTTGCCTTTTTCGCTATATATCCATTATTTGTTCATGTTATCTATATTATCACCGGTTTATTCGGTTATACATATATATTTGATTATAAACTATATTATGGATTATTGATTCAATAATTTGAACTAACTTATATATTATTTATATTATTAATTTAGAGGCATCTGTATGTTAGAAAAAAAACGTGATTCGGCTGTATTGATAAGTCTTGTGGATGAATTGCCTGAGTTCTGTCAGGACTATTTTATCGGGCGTAAAAACGAACGTGCTTTATCGACCAGAATCGGCTATGCACGCGACTTAAATCATTTTATTGATTGGCTTATTACCAATCATCCATATTTTTGCGTGCTGAATAAGCGTCAAATTAAGCCTGCGGATTTTGGCCATGTAAGCGCCTCGGATATGGATAAATTCATTGAAATTTATTCTGATGAGCATGAAATTCGTGCTACAGCACGCACCAGATCGGCTATATCATCATTTTATAAGTATTTAACCGATGTATTGAGGGCTGTTGATTATAATCCGGTTTCGGGAGCTCAAAAAATCAAAATTCCTGAAAAAGACTATGTTATTTTTTTAACAAGTGAAGAGCAGACCAGATTATTGAATACTATTCGTTATGGTACAGGTCTCACAGACAGACAAAATGCCTGGCACAAACATTATGAAAAACGCGATTTGGCGATGATTTTTCTGTTTCTTGATACCGGAATGCGTGTTTCTGAAATAAATGGTATCGATAATGGTGATGTAGATTTGAATGAATGCTCTGTTGTAATCACTCGAAAAGGCGGAAAACAAAGCAAGGTATATTATTCAGATGAATCTGCAGAATATTTACAGAATTATATGGATGAAAAACAAACTGTTACACCACTCTCCTGCGGTCCACGAGATCCTTTATTTGTGACTATGAAGGGCTCCAGATTAGCAATCAGACAGATTCAGGACATTGTACCTAAATATGTTGACGCTGCACTTCCTGAAAAGGCGGGGACAATCAGTCCGCATAAGCTTAGATCTTCTTTCGCAATGGAGTTTTATCGTGTTGAAAGGGATATTCTGGCTTTACAGCAGCGAATGGGCCATACAAGCCTAAATACTACTAATATATATGCCAAAGCCTTTGAATCGGCCTCTCTGAGAACCAGAAATTGGCGTGAAAATATAGATGGTCAATAAATTATAAAGCCGAGGTGATTCCTCGGCTTATTTTTTCTGAGTATTAATCAGGTTATTTTTCTGTATTATTTTCGGTTAGACTTTCAATAATTCTGAATAATAATCGTTAGTTAACATATGCTATCCAATTTAACATACTAATAAAAAAAGTCTGTAAAATCACATGTGTCATACTTACATGCAATATCATACATCATATTTATGATTTTAGTCATATAATAATCATCGCCTTCATAGGTTATATTATTTGTAAACTCAATTATTGTGTGATGATAAACATCATCCATTATAATTAAAGTATTATCACGCAAATAATTTTCGAAATATTCTTCATAATCAATACACGTAACTGACTTATATTCTTCTTCAGTGATTTCCTGGAGTATATGCCTATCATATTTCAAATTATCAACACTAAAGAAATATTTTCCATCTTCTTCCTTAATCTGCCATACAAGATTTCTTCCGTCCTCGCCACCGGTCTCCTTAATCATAATTGACTTAGCATCACCATATACAGGCTTACTCTCATAATTATCACTCTGTTGGGAACATCCCGAAAGGAAAATCGCCAGCACAACAAAAAGAATTGCTGTTATTTTGTTGTATATTTTTATTTTATTCATAGTATTTTTCTTCTTTCTAAAACTTCTAATATGTTAATTCACTTGCTTACGCAGGTTAATCCGAGTTGTTTATACTTTTTATTCTGTTTAGATAATACAAGACAAACTGAAACAAGAAAATCAGTAAATACACCAATAAGCATTATAAACCAACCTGTGATATGAACCTTCTCGATCTGTTCTACTGTGGGATGCATCTCAAGTGATCCGTTTATAATCATGAATAAACCTATTAATGCAATAATTGTAGATGCTACTAATATAATAGCTGATAGTACCTTTTTCATATAATATTCCCTCGTTTTTTCTTTTTTACTAAAAGGTGTTTGCAATGATGATTTCCTATCATCGCTCACATACATATAGACAGAAATTAATTACAAATATTTGCATACAGTATTAAAAATTGAATTGATAAAGTGGATTTGATAAAAGAATAAAAACTATAATTAATTTATAGAGGTTAAATATTAAATTGTTAGTATTAGATAGGTTTACATAAGTAAAATATCACTACATTATGTAAACTAAAACTGTTAATATCTCAATATATTGTATATTCAAGGGATTTTTATATATCTGATTTACATAATGTTTCGGCATCGCCATATTTATTAGATATTTATTATATTTATCGCTATAGAACACATAAAAATACCTGACTACTCTTCTCTTCTGAATAGTCAGGTATATGAATTATCTTTTTTTGTTTAGTACTACATATACTTCCAAATATTTACTTCATCATTCCAATCATTGTCATCGTAGGCGATGTCATTGGTTTCGCTGCGAACCATACTTCCGTCGAGCTTTGTGATGTAATCCTGCGTCTCAGAATCATCGATAAAGGAAGGCTTTGTTTCAAGGAATGTACCCATCTTTTTAACCGGAGCCCACCAATTGGTGGTATTACGCTCTTCTGCCGGTACATCCTTACGACGCTTTTTTACCAGATAGCCTCTTGTATCAAGATATGCAGCCATCTTGTTCATATCTTCGTTGAAGTTTTCACCTTTGTATTCAAAGGTCATAAAGATCAAATCGTTCAGTGCAAAGTACTGTTGTTTTCTGACACCACAGAGCCACTGAATCTTTTGAGTTTCTTCATCGGGATTAAGTATTCCCTTGAGAAATTCTTCGCGCTGTTCTTCTACAATATAAATAATTTCTGCTACTCTTTTCATTTTACCCCGTCCTACATTCGACTTATATTAAGCTGACTAAATTAATGCTTTCGAATGCTTCTCTATGGAATGTAACACATTCCACTTCTTAATATTAGCATAGTAAAGTAACAGAGTATATTTGCGAAATGCCAAATATCAGTTATAAAATTTTACACACACGATTTCAGGATAGTTATTTATTCTGAAAGGAAATGCACTGTTTCCGATACCTCTGCTAACAATCATATCGGTGTCTTCATAAGTAATTATGCCTGATGTATATTGAGGCCTAAGACCTTGATCTGGCGCGTATACAGGTCCAAATAAAGGGAGTATGAACTGACCACCGTGAGCGTGACCTGAAAATACCAAATCAGCGTTATATTGTGAGTAGTTCTTTATTCTTTGAGGCTCATGCGCAAGTACAATATTAAAATCATCTGTATCAATTAAGCTGCTGAAATCATGATATAGAGATTCGTCATCGATTCCCACGAGATTTGCTCCTGAAAACAGTTCTACAGCTTCATCGTCAAGAACTATAACACCGGCAGCTTTAAGGCCGTCCAGCAATTTTGTTCTTTTCTCTTCAGTAAGGTAATATTCATGATTACCAGTTACATAATACACAGGGCATATTTGAGTTATTTGATTTGCAAAATCAAGTGATATTTGAATATTGGTGTGTGTTCCGCCATCCACAAAATCTCCTGTTAATACAATTATATTAGGATTACATGATTTGATCATCTCAACGAGCTTGGAATTATCTTTACCAAACTTGGCATTATGGAGATCAGAAATTTGAACTATACAATATCCATCCATTTCAGAAGGCATTTTGGAATTGGTGTATGAATATTCTGTTATGACGATATGATTATTACCATATACAAGGAATGGAGTTACAACTGCTATAACAACCAACAAAACAATGTATTTTATAAGTAAATTTTTACCATTAACTTTTTTGGTAGGCGTTTGTGCTGATTGATCTTGATTATGAACGTTAGTAGCATCGTTATTCTTTGTCATACAAATCTCCTGATATTCACTCAAACTATTTGCTCAAAAATGCAATAAGCTTATTAATCAGACCGAATGAATTAAGTAAAAGGACAAGTAATAAAATGGGCACGATAAACTTAATCATTACTATATAGAGGCCCTTACGACCAAACTTAAACTTACCATGTGTAATCTCATCAATGATAAGCTGAGGTTTAACAACCCAGCCTACGAGAATACTTTCTGCCAGTGCGACGATAGGCATCATCAGATAGTTACTGATGTAATCAAGCAAATCCAATATCTGACCGGGTGCAGCACTGTTGGGAAGAGGAATCTCACACAAAAGTATATTGTAACCGAGACATACAATAGTACCTGTAATAATGGTGTATACAGTTACGATTATAGAGCTTTTAAGTCTTGAAAAATGAGTTGCATCCATAATGCTTGATACAATAGCTTCCATGACTGATACGGATGATGTAACTGCCGCAAAAGCTACTATAATGAAGAAAATTGCACCGATGAATTTTCCGGCAAGTCCCATTGCATCAAATACCTTGGGAAGTGATACAAATATAAGTCCGGGACCGGCTGCCATGCCTTCTTTTCCCATAAACGTATATACTGCAGGGACAATCATTAGTCCGGCCAAAAGTGCAATTGCAGTATCAAATATTTCAATCTGGTTAATTGATTTGATAAGGTTGGTCTCATCCTTGGCATATGAGCCGTAAGCAACCATGATACCCATAGCAACGCTTATTGAGAAGAAAAGCTGTCCCATAGCGTCCATGATTACTTTAAGCATAAATTCGGGTGTGACATTCTTAAAATTAGGGACAAGGTATACCTTGAGGCCCTGCATTCCGGTTCTGACTATCGTTGTACCGTCTGCAAGGATTTCTTCATGTTTTAATGTGAGTGAAAATACAGATATTCCGATAATCATTACAACAAGAATAGGCATCAAGATTTTACTGAATTTCTCGATACCTTTTTCTACACCGCTGATAACGATAAATGCAGTGATTCCAAAGTAAATAAGCATCCATATAATTGGCTGCCAGGTTCTGCCTATATATGAGCCGAAATAGCCTGAATCAACTGCTATATGACTCTGATTTGTTATATAAAGAGATAAGTATTTGAATACCCAACCGCCTATAGAACAGTAATACGGAAGGATAATTGTAGGAACAAGACAGGCAAGTACTCCGATGAATCCGAAACCTTTATTGATTTTTTTGTATGCAGTCAACGGACTCTGCTTGGTCTTTCTTCCGATGGCAATCTCGGTGGTAAGTAAAGCGAATCCGAATGTTAATGTCAGAATAATATATACAAAAATGAAGATACCGCCTTCATCGCCGGCTGCTAAATACGGGAAACGCCAAATGTTTCCAAGACCGACAGCACTTCCTGCGGCGGCGATAATGAATCCAAATTGTCCTGAAAAACTACTTCTCTTCTTTTCCATCTAATCCCCCATTTATAAAAATATTAATGTACTCATTAAGCGGTTTGTCGATTTTTTGTCTTGTGATTTCCATGATGCCCAATGGAGTAATATCGATAACCTTTACAGTTACGTAATCCTCTGCGACTACATCATTCATTGCAGAAATAAGCTCTTCGTTTGATGCTTCTTCCGACATGTTTATAAAATCGATCAAAACCATTCCGGTAATATTTCTGAGCTTCATCTGCAGAGCGACTTCAGCTGCAGCTTCTTTGTTAATGCTCAAAATGTTTTCTTCTTTATCTGACTTTTTTGATGCGACATTTTTACCGGAGTTAACATCAATTACTGTTAATGCTTCTGTATGATTTATTATAAGATATCCGCCGCATTTTAGATAGACCTTAGAATCAGCGGCTTCTTTTAGCTTGGTTTTCAGTGAATATAGCTTAGCCAATGAAAGCGTAGTGTCTGCGTATAACTCTGCATTAGAAAACTTTTCTTTTAGCTCATTATAGACAAATTCATCATCTGTAAGAATTTTATTTATCTCTGTATGGTAGAAGGTCTTCTTGATATACGCTCCAAGGGTGTTGTCGGGTTTATACAGCACTGTATAAGCGCTTTTGTATTGCCAACCCTGCGGAAGCTTTTTTTCTGAAATTACGGCTGTTACGGCTATCCTTTTTCCTTTTTGCTCGTCAGACATTAATCTGACTGGAATAAGGCTTCCCTGATGAACAGGCATATATCGCTCGGGTATATTCGAAAGTTTAAGAAAAGCCATTGTGTTCTCGTCAATCTTAACAAAGGCGGCACCGATTTCTTTTTTGATATTATCCACGCGAGCGATAATGATTGTATCAGTCAGACTTTCTTTTCTGAGTGCCTTGGCAATAGTTAGTCTGTTGTTACTGATATAGAACATTCCCCAGTGTTCCGGATAGTCCAGGACAAGAAGGCGTGAATCAGAGCTTTCTGACATATTATGCAATTGGTTTGATTCGGTCAGTTCCGATCTTGTCCGGATAAGTCGACTCATTATATCAGCCTCCTGTCTTTCGGTTTTATATTATTGTGAGAATTATTAATCAGCATGACCTACCAGGTCCATTGACAGTAACTCACCGTTATCGTCTCTGGTATAGGTATCTACACGATAAATCATCAATGAATTCTCGTATAAAGAATCATTTAGAAAAGCGGTAATAAGCTCCATTAAAGAAATGGGCTTAATATTGTAACCGCTTGAAGCATCAAGTACTGCATGGATACAGTCTTCCTTTTCATCCCATTCGAGTTCGAAAATTCTGTCTTTGATATCTACGTTTCTGGGACCTGCTTTGCCTTCTTTTACAAGAATTATTTCATCCTGAGCCAGAAAACTTTTCAGTTTGTCATTGATTTTGGCACCGCTATCCTTGAAACAATCAGGTATTCTGTCATGTTTGAAGCCGATTTCGTATTCTGCGGCAGCTACACTGGCCATCGCATTACCCGACCCTTCGGGAAGGATTTTCACCGATAATGCCTGAATCTCAGGTACCGAATGAGCGTTGATTGAATTCTTCAAGGCCTCACATGATTCTATGGAATTCATTCGGATATCCATATATTCACCATCACTCTCGATTCCGACACCGAGTGGCTGAGCGAAAGTCATTACCTGATGCGGAGAAAAGCCGTTGGTGTATGCTATATCAACTTCCGCACGGCGCATAACCTTTTGGAAGTATCTCATGACATCCAAATGTCCTATATAACGGATTGCACCGTGTTTTGAAAATCTTACACGTATATCTATCATAATTTTTCCTATCTGCCTGCAAAACAAATTCCGACACCGAACTGTGCACCGCCGCATCCCGAACACTTCTGTGAGCAGTTGGGTGTGATTTCCTCGCGCTGTGCCTTGTGCCATTCATTCAAGAGGAATTTTTTGTTTACACCGCATGAAATGAAGTCCCAAGGGAATATTTCATCGTCGTTTCTGGGTCTTGAGGTATAAAAATCCGTATCTATACCATGTTCTGCAAAAGAATCAAGCCATCTGTCATGCTTGTAGTATTCGGTCCATGATTCGAAGAAACTGCCCTTTTTGTATACATCCAAAATTACGGGAGCAATTCTTCTGTCGCCGCGTGCGAGAATTCCTTCAAGTACGCTTAAATCCGCATCGTGCCAGTTGTACTTAATCGACTTCTGATTGAGCTGTTCTGTAATGGCACCTCTGCAATAGTATGCCTTCTCGATAAACTGCTCTTTGGTATTCTGAGGAGCCCACTGGAAGGCGGTGAAAGGCTTGGGAACGAAAAATGAAGTACTGACAGTTATCTGAATCTTACCGTTTACTCTCTTTTCTTTCGGAACCACATCAAAAAAGGTTGCAGCAATTTGGTTGGAAAGCTCTGCAATGCCTCTGATGTCCTCATTTGTCTCAAAAGGATGTCCAAGCATAAAATATAGCTTAACCTTGTTCCAACCGCCTAAAAACGCCTCTGTGGAGCCGTCAATGATATTCTCAACCGTCAGACCCTTGTTGATTACATTTCTAAGTCTCTGCGTACCTGCTTCGGGTGCAAAAGTGAGGCTGGTTTTCTTGATATCCTGAACCTTACTCATAACATCAAGTGAAAATGCATCGATACGAAGTGAAGGCAAGGTTATATTTACATGTTTCTTTGAGCATTCCTGTATAAGGAAGTCCAAAAGCTCCGGAAGCTTACTGTAGTCACTTGAAGAAAGCGAACTGAGTGATATCTCTTCATGACCGGTATTTTTAAGCATTTCAACCGCATATTTTTTGAGAACCTCTACATCACGTTCTCTTACGGGACGATAAAGTTCTCCTGCCTGGCAGAAGCGACAACCTCTGATACAGCCACGCATAATTTCCAAAACTACTCGATCCTGAGTGCATTTGATATAAGGCACAACAGGACTCAATGGATAGTAGGTATTGGACATATCCTTTACTACTTCCTTGATTATGTTCTCGGGGAGACCTTCTACTGTAGGCTTGAAGCTTTTAATAGTACCGTCTTCATTGTATGTTGTCTCATAGAACTTAGGTACATACATTCCGGGAATTTTGGCTGCGGCTTTAAGGAAATCGTCACGTGTTTTACCGGCATCCTTGTATTCCTCATATAAATCAAGAAGCTCTCTGTAACGAGTCTCTCCTTCGCCTATATAGAACATATCAAAAAAGTCAGCTATAGGTTCGGGATTATATGTGCAAGGTCCTCCGCCGATTACAATAGGGCAACCGTCGGTTCTGTCCTTGGCCAGTAACGGGACCTGCGCTAAATCAAGTACCTGAAGAATGTTGGTATAGCACATCTCATATTGAATTGTAATTCCGAGAAAATCAAAGTCTTTGATTGGATCCTGAGACTCCAGAGCAAACAGAGGAATATTCTGTTCACGCATTATTTTATCAAGATCGGTCCAAGGCGCATATACACGCTCGCACCAGCAATCTTCGAAGGTATTGAACATATCATAGAGAATCTGAATTCCCAGATGTGACATACCGATCTCATAAACATCGGGAAAACACATTGCAAAACGGACCCGAACAGAGTCCGGATCCTTTGTAACTGCATTAACCTCATGCCCTATGTAGCGCTCGGGCTTTTCAATCTTCATCAAAATATCATCGCTGAGCGCTAATTTTGTATTCCAAAAATTATGCATTTAAGTCAATTATGCCTTTCTGCTAATCTCATTAAAGAAACAGCTTCTTGAACCGGTGTGACATGCAGCACCGACCTGGTCAACCTTGGCAAGAATGGTATCCATATCACAATCTGCATCAAGGCTCTTTACATACTGAAAATGTCCGCTTGTGAGACCTTTTATCCACAATTCATCTCTGCTTCTGCTGTAATAGGTCATTGTACCTGTGCGGATTGTGGTATCATAAGCCTCTTTATTCATGTAAGCAAGCATCAGTACTTCGTTATTCTGATAATCCTGTACGATTACAGGTACCATGCCATCGTTGTTAAGCTTAAAATCTTCCCATTTATAAGCTGCTGTGAGAACATTTTCAGGTTCTTTGGCTGCTTTGGTAACAATAGGAATATCATTTTCTACACAGAAATTTTTAAGAGTATCAATCTCATGCAGATTATCGTTTATTGTGTTGCCGGTAACTCCGCAAATTGAAGGATATGCAAAAATCTCCAGAAGCTTATTAAGAGCAATCTGATTAATCTGCACATACATCGGCATATTGGTAACTGCGATTGTCTCGCGAATCTGATGAGGATTCATTAAAATGAGTGACGAACAGCAATTGGTAATTGTATCTAACTCGTTGTCAATAAGTGCAGCATCGTTGTATCCTGCGATAACCGCTTCTTTGCCGTAGCAATCTGCGGTATTTTCAAGTAAAACGATGGAATCATCTTTCTCAAGATCGATAATAACCGATGAAGCTCCGAGTTCCATGTACTTATGAACAGAAGACATTGATGTGATGTTTCCACCTATAATAACATTCAATTCATTCTTCTTGGCGGTTTTGATAATCTCTCCGATAATTGCTGTTGAAATAGCAAATGCTTCTTCATTCTCTGCAAGATCGAAAATAATGATTTCATCAGCTCCGTTCTCAATGAACGAATCAACGACTTTGAATGAATCTGTCTCTACCACAGCATAATCCGAAAGGCTTTTTACAGCGTGCTCATTGTATAAATAAAGGCACGGAACGAATTTCTTGGTCTGCATTATAAAGCCCCCTTGGTAGAAAGAACACCGTCTACTCTTGTATCGTAACCTGTAGCCATATCAAGAGCCTTACCAAATGCCTTGAACATAGCCTCAGCAACATGATGCCCGTTGCCACCATCCAATACCTTGATGTGCAGATTCATGGCTGCACTGTAAGATACTGCATAGAAGAACTCATGGATAAGTTCGGTATCAAGATCTCCTATCATAGGCGCCTTAAACTCGTAATCAAAGTTAAGATAAGGTCTGCCGCAAAGATCAACAGCGCATACTACCAAAACTTCATCCATAGGGAGAACAAAATAACCATAACGTCTGATTCCCGCTTTGTCTCCTACAGCTTCTTTAATAGCGCTTCCGAGTGCTATTCCGCAGTCTTCTACTGTGTGATGTCCGTCGACCTCAAGATCACCCTTGATTTTTACGTCCAAATCCATGAAGCCGTGCTTAGAGAAGCCCTCGAGCATGTGATTAAAAAATCCGATTCCGGTATCGATACTGTTCTTACCGGTACCATCGATATTTAACTTGATTTCAATATCAGTTTCTTTTGTCTTACGACTGATTTCGGATGAGCGCATCCTTAATCCTCCTCTTCAAAACGTACAGCGATACTATTGGCGTGTGCGGTAAGTCCCTCGCTCTTTGCAAACAGCTCAATCTGCTTGTGTACCTTGGCAAGAGCTTCCTTTGAGTAAGAAATAATACTTGATTTCTTGATGAAATCATCAATGTTTACGGGTGAGAAGAACTTTGCGGTTCCGTTGGTAGGAAGAATGTGGTTGGGACCTGCAAAATAGTCTCCGAGAGGCTCTGATGAATACTCTCCAAGGAAAATAGCACCTGCATTACGAACTCTGGTCATGGTTTCCCAGGGATTTGCAGTAAGAATCTCCAAGTGCTCTGAAGCAATCTCGTTTACAGCATCTATACCGTCCTGAATGTTGTCTGCAAGCAAAATATAGCCGTAATTATCGAGTGATTTTCTCATAATGGGCTCTCTTTCGAGCTTCAGGAGATATCCGTCAATCTCCTTATTTACTTCATCAGCAAGTTTTTCTGAGGTGGTAACGAGAATCGCACTTGCAAGCTCATCGTGTTCGGCCTGGCTGAGAAGGTCGGCAGCTACATAGTGTGCGTTAGCAGTCTCATCAGCGAGAACCATTACTTCGCTGGGGCCGGCGATAGAATCGATACTGCAGTGTCCGTATACAGCCTTCTTAGCGAGGGCTACATAGATGTTGCCGGGACCCGCAATCTTGTCAACTTTAGGAATTGATTCGGTACCGAAAGCCATAGCTGCGATAGCCTGAGCTCCTCCTACCTTGTAAATACGATCAACACCTGCGATATCTGCTGCTACAAGCGTTCCGGGATTGATAACACCGGTCTTTCCGGGAGGTGTTACCATGATGATATCTTTAACACCTGCAACTTTGGCAGGGATTACATTCATAAGTACTGAACTGGGATAAGCAGCTTTACCGCCGGGAACATATACACCGGCTCTCTCAATTGCGGTAATACGCATACCTACGATTGTGCCATCCTCTTTTGCATCAAACCAGCTGTTACGAAGCTGCTTGGTGTGGAATGAACGAATATTTTCTGCGGCTTCCTTGAGAACATCGATAAGAGCAGGATCAAGCTCCTTATATGCTGCATCAATTTCTGCTCTGGTTACGAGGATATTTTCTTCGGTAAGCTGATATCCGTCGAATTTTGCAGTGTACTCAAAAAGAGCCTTGTTCTTATTTTCTCTGATGTTATTAATAATTTCATTAACAGTAGCCTCATACTGAGTGTACTGGCTGGGATTTCTCTTAAGAAGATTCTCCAAAATCTGATTCTTAGTTTCTGCGGTCAATTTAACCTTTTTCATGATTTACTCCTTGTATTGGTAAATATATTTCTATATTACTTCCTTAAGCTTATTTACTATTTCCTTGATTCGTTCATTTTCCATCTGCATACTTACAGGATTAACAATTACTCTTGCGGAAAGAGGACAAATCTCTTCGAGAACCTGAAGTCCGTTTTCACGAAGTGTTGAACCGGTTTCTACTATATCTACGATTACATCTGTGAGATTTACTATGGGACCGAGCTCAACAGATCCGTTGAGCTTGATAATATCTACGGTTTGATGCTTCTGTTCGTAGAAATAATCTCTTGCAATTCGGGGATATTTACTTGCTACTCTGATTCTCTCATGATGCTGAAGAAGCTCTGCGGCAGATGCAGGTCCGCATACACACATTTTGCACTTACCGAAGCCGAGGTCGAGAACCTCATATACATTGCGGTTTTCTTCGATGATGGTATCACTTCCTACTACACCGATATCAGCTGCACCGTACTCTACATATGTAGGAACATCGGGTCCTTTTGAAAGAAAGAACTTAAGCTTTAATTCTTCATTTACAAATATGAGCTTTCTGGTGTTTTTGTCCTTGATTTCTTCGCAGGTGATGCCTATAGATTCAAGGAGCTCCATTGTTTTACTTGCAAGACGTCCTTTGCCGAGTGCAAAGGTTAAATATCTATCATTAGCCATTATTCTGTACCTTTTATTGTTGGTTTGATTAAATATTGTTCCTTTTTGTTGGTTTTCTCAAATATTACCTTTAATAGTTTGTATTTTATATCTTTTTAAATCTGCTATTAATCTTAGTTATGATTTAAAACTACATTTTTGCCCCGGTGTCTGAGCTCGTCAGCCTTCTTAAGTGCAGTGGCAAAAGCATCAATATCATTTATATCATACTCGATTACTATAGCATCTTCTTTAGCAGGTAAATCAATCTTCTGACTATTTAATGCTTCGAGAATATCATCAACCTGAAGAACAAAACCTATAGCGGGTGCTGATTTTCCAAAATGTGCAAGAAGATTATCGTATCTTCCGCCTTTTACTATAGGCTTACCTACACCGTATGTATAGACTCTGAAAATTACTCCTGTATAGTAATTGTATTTACTGAGCATACTGAGATCAAAGTTGATATAACTCTCATAACTGTATGATTTAAGTACATTATAGAGTGCTTCAAGTCTGTCGATTGCATCAAGTGATCTCTTATTGGTTACATTATCCTTAGCGGTTGCAAGTGTATCCAAATCCGGGAATGAATCTGCAATTCCAAGAAGTTTCTCCTTTATCACAGGTTCGATATCGGTATTGTCTATAAGATTCATTGCGGCAAAATGATTTTTGCCTGAAATAAGTCCTCTAAGCTCAAGCTCCGTAGATTCATCAAGACCGGCCTGCTCGCATAATCCCTTGAAATATCCGATATGTCCGATACTTACACGGAAATCCTTGAGACCTGTTGCAAGAAGACTTCTGATTGCAAGTGCAATTACTTCTCCGTCTGCATATACAGAAGCATCACCGATGAGTTCTGCACCGAGTTCGGTTGATTCGCTGAGCTTACCCTGAAGAGAATTGGTTCTGGTAAATGCATTTCCAAGATATGAAAAACGAATGGCATCGTTCTTCTCAAGGAAGTATTTTGCAGCACATCTTGCAATTGAAGGGGTAAAATCAGGTCTGAGTACAAGTGTGTTATTCTCTTTATCGAAGAACTTGTAAAGCTCTTTGCTTGGAATAGTACCGACTTCCTTTGAAAATACGTCAAAAAATTCAAAGGTAGGTGTAGCTATTGTTTCATAACCAAAACTTGCAATCTCTTTGCTCATTACGCTTTCAACATAAGCTTTGTTGCAATATTCCTGTCCGTAGATATCTCTTACACCTTCAGGTGTATGTAATAATGACTGACTCATTTAATTTCCTCGTTAATATGTGTGTTATTTATTAGTGCATATTTCGATTGGTGATTTATATTTGATGCTTTAATATGGTAAAGTGCTAATGTGATAAATCACTAAACTGTTTGTTAGTATATATAATAAATGGACCTAAGTCAAGCAAAATGCCTTAAATATTTGGTGTATTTTTAGTTATTTTTAATCATCCGGTCTGTCATTAAGGTCCTGCTGTAATTTATCCAAATAAGGAACCAGCATACCATTGTTTTTATTAAAGAAATAATCCGGATTGAGCTCATCGTATCTAAAGCTTTTTCTGCCGCCCTCTTTAGCCCTGTTCCAGAAGAATCTAAGCATTTGAAGAGGTAAATAATACATCTCATCTCTATGAGTGTAATAAATCAAGAAAAATGCTATACCGCCCTGTTTTTCAAAATTTTCCATGAATGTAACCTGATGTTCATGAATGTTCTGAAGCGAAAATGTATCGGTTGCACATTCTTTTGCGTCGAAACAAACTGGTAATCCCTGTACCGCTCCGATATAGTCTACAGTACTCTTCTGATCAAAATAAGCTAAAGTTATATGTCTGGTTTGCTTGTCTATATTTATAGGAGTAATCGGTGTTGGTATCTTTTGGATTAACGCAAGACCGTTCTCCAAGTATTTTTCATTTGTCTTGTTTATCATGTCCTCAAGGGCAGAGCCCCTCAGACCGCGTGATTTCCAGGAAGTCATTTATTCTCCAATTAATTAAGACGGTTGATAACTGTTTGGAAATATTCAGGTACCGGCAATTCAATAGTTTTATCGCTCAAATGAGACAACTCTTTGGGGAGCTTGTCCGATGCGGGAAAAATCAATTTGTATGCGTAAAGTAATTGATATTTTAATCCATTTTCTACTTTATCTGATTGAGCCTTGCCACTGCCGTATTTTTTATCTCCGTATATGGGATTGCCGAATGCGGAAAGCTGCGCTCTGATTTGATGTGATTTTCCTGTAAGCAGATTGACGTCAAGCAGGCATGCATCATTATATTTTTGTATAATGCTGAATTCTGTTATTATTTCTGAACCTTTTGTATTTTTGTCAGAACTTACAGATGATTTATTAATCTTATCATCCTTGGATATAATAGCTTCGGTTCTGCCTTCGTGCTTAAAATCACCGTGGCATAAAGTGATATAGTGCTTCTCTATATCCTTGGTTCTGATAAGTTCTGTCATCACTTGAATTCCAAGCAGACTTTTACCGCATATAACGATTCCGCCTGTATTCCTGTCCAAACGATTACATACAGATGGTTTAAAAGTTTTGAGCTGCTCACGAGTTATAGCATTTGTATTTATAAGATAATCTATAAGCCATTCATTGAGTGAGTAGTCATTGGGATTGGCTTTTTGAGTCAATACGCCGGGCTTTTTGTTTACAAGCAATATATGCTCATCTTCATATACTATATCCTTGGTAGTGACGGATATTCGAGGTGCAGACATATCTGTTCGTGAAGAAACATTATTTGATGCAGATGCGGTAAATTTATCAAATGTTTCATCAGAAAAAAAGCTTTCAACAGTGTCATCGCAATTTAGCATCTCATTGCCGGTCGCTTTCTTGCCGTTAAGAGTGATGTTTTTCTTTCTTAACATTTTATATACGAGACTTTTGGGAGCTTCCGGCAAATATTTTGCAAGAAATTTATCGAATCTTTGTCCTGCTTCATTTTTACCAATTGTAAATTTTTGCATAATGTTATGTTCTTTTAGGAATAATAAATATTACAAATAAATATTATAAAGAAATATTCAACAATACATTCAGAATTTCTTTATCTTTTTCTGTATTATTGTCAGGTGACATGTTTGAAATGCGTTCAAGATATTTTTTCTCTTCGGTAAATACCTTGATTGTGGTATCTTTGATGTTTTCCGCCTTAAGATATACTGCAATGTGCTTTTGGAAATCTGATTCCGAAAACTTCTTGGCAGAGGTATAGCAGCACAAAGAATTGTTATTTACAACGAGATGATCAATAGCTTGAGTTTTCTCTTTTGAGGTGAATACTCTGTCGTATGCCTGTATCAGCCCATCGGATGAATTTTCAATTTTATCTGCAAGTTCATCGTTGCAAGTTTTATATCTGATGAACATAATCAACTCTACGAGGCATTTGCAGGCAGGAAGGCATCCGAGAACAGCTACGATAGTAAAAATATTAGCTTTATTACCCTTGTTGATGATCAATCCGGCAACAAAAAGTCCGATGGCTATTGCAAACATAATAATCGTCTTTGCCAACTCATAGTTTCTTTGATTTCTTAAATAGTGTTTCTCACCTTTGTAGGCATCACCTGATAATAATCTTGCTAATTTCATCTTGTGTTAATTCTCTCCAACATCCGCTTTCCGGTCCGTTTTCCAGATTGAGCGGTCCAAAACTGCTTCTATGTAGTGCTGTTACTTCATTATCTACAGCTTCAAGCATACGTTTTACCTGATGATAACGTCCCTCGTGTATGATTAGTTCCAAGGTGCCGTCAGGAAGCAATGATGCTTTGGCCGGTAAAGTAGGCTTGTCATCTCCGATATCCACACCTTTACATAACGCTTCGATATCCGATTGGCTAACGGGCTTTGCTGTAGTTACTATATATGTTTTATCTACATGATATTTGGGACTTAGAAGCTTGTGCGTCAAATCACCGTCATTGGTTATAAGTAGTAGACCAGTTGTATCTTTATCAAGTCGTCCGACGGGAAACATATCCTTTACCGGCAATGGCTTAATCAAATCCATTACAGTATTAGCACGCTTATCCTCTGTGGCAGTGATTATGCCTGCAGGTTTGTTCAGAAGAATATATACATACTTTCTGTATGATACTCTTTCGCCCTTAAATTCGATAATGTCAGTATCTTCATTTATTGCTATATCTGATTTTTTTACGACTGTACCGTTGACCTGTACCATTCCTTTTTTTACCAGGTCCTTGACTTGAGATCTTGTACCTATATTACAATCGCATAAAAATTTGTCTAATCTCATATACGGAATTACCCAAAATAATACCGGTTCTCCAATACGGAAAACCGGTAAGAATAATTATTCCTGTGTTTCCTGAACTGCTTCCTGAACAACTTCTTGTTCAACAACAACTTCTTCAGGATGGAGCTGTCTGTGGTCTCCCTTAATCTTATCTGCATAGCTGTTAAGTGTATTGATAAGACTTCCGTACTGATCGTTAGCAGCCTTGGTAGATGCAGCGATTACATTTTCAAGATAAATCATTACCTCTTCCATGTACTGTGAAGCGGCAGCTCTAAGTTCATTTGCTTCCATAGCAGCACTGTCAACCAGCATCTGAGCCTGCTCCTGAGCCATCTTTACGACTTCATCAGCCTGAGCATAAGCTCTTCTCATAACCTCATTCTCACTAACCATCTCATCGGTCTGAGCTTCGGTCTGAGCTATAAGCTGTTCAGCTCTTGCCTTAGCATCGTTGAGGATTTCTTCCTGCTTACGAATAATCTTACGATACTTTTCGATCTCATCGGGAGCCTTTCTCTTGAGATCTCTGAGGAACTCCTCCATAACCTCACGGTTAACCTGTATCTTTTCGGAAGACATAAATACACCTTTACAATTGCTGATGTAGTCTTCCATGTCATCTATAACCTGGAAAATCTGACTGTCTAATTTTCTCTCCATAACGTCCTCACTTTTTAGAATTTATTTTTTCTCTTATCATATCTGCTACGAAATCAGGAACTGTCTTGCTGATATCACCACCAAAGTATGCAATTTCTTTTACTCCTGATGAGCTTAAGTATGAATACTCGAGTGAGGTAGCCAAAAATATAGTATCAAGATTATTGTTCGAAATCATTCTGTTGGTCTGAGCAAGCTGAAGTTCGTACTCGAAATCTGTAACTGCTCGAAGACCTCTTACTGCAACATGAAGATTATTTTCACTTGCATAATCACATAATAAGCCACTGAACGAATCTATCTTAACATTAGGCAGATCCGCAGTCGCCATCTTTAATATTTTAACACGCTCATCAACAGAAAACAACGGACTCTTTGCATTATTATTGAGTACCGCAACAATTAACTCATCGAACATTTTTGATGCTCTGTTGATGATGTCAAGATGTCCCAATGTCATGGGATCAAAACTTCCGGGATAAACAGCTCTCTTCATAGATTACTCTTTTCTTAAAAATACATGCTTGTTGGTTTTGTATTTCTTTTCTCTTGTTATGGTATATCCAATCTCTTCAACATAAGAGAAATCCGTACTTAAATCAGCTTCAATAATAATGAGTGTATCCTCGTCACAGTACTTAACATTATTCAAATGCATAAGTACATTTTTCTCATAATCCTGCTTGTAAGGAGGATCCATGAAAATAATATCTACGTGTTTCTCATATATGTTGTAAAGAGCAGCACTAATGTCCTGCTTAAATACTATAGCACGGTCGGTAAATTTGGTAAATGCAAGGTTTTCATTAATGCAATTTGATGCAGCCGGACTGTTGTCAATGAAATATGCTTTTCTTGCACCGCGGCTTAACGCTTCAATACCTATTCCGCCGCTACCCGCAAACATATCAACAAATACACACTCAGGTATTTCTGTCTGTAAAATATTAAACAATGTTTCCTTAATACGGTCCTGCGTCGGTCTTGTATCAAGTCCTTCGGGAGCCTTTAAGGGTAAGCTGCGTGCTGTTCCTGCTATAACTCTCATTCTTTATCTCCGAAATCAATGTTAATGAATCATTATTACTAAATAAATTTAATTTATAAATCTTAAATCTATAAATATATAAAGCTATCGTATTTTTGTTCCCTTTGAATCACGCTTCAAAAGCTTTATTGTATTGAGTACAATTTCATGTCCGTTATGAGTGATTGCCTTAGTATCATTTCCTCTGGTAAGGTATACTTCTTCAACCTCATCCTTGCCGTCAAGCTTGATTCCTCTGACACCCTGAGAAGCCTTCTTAAGAACTGAAATCTCCTCAAGCTGGAAACGGAGGAAATATCCTGCTCTCGATTTTAAGACAATATTCTTCTCTTCATTTACAAGCTCAACGCCTGCAAGCAAATCACCGTCGGCAAGCTTGGTTGAAGCCATTGTCTTTCTTGTGGTTTCGAATTCATCACCGGGAACCAATTTTACCAGTCCCTTCTTGGTAACAAATGCAAGACGAAGTGAAAGCATTTCTTCCATATTGGTTGCCAAAAGAACAGGTCCGTGATTCTCCTCATAATTTGTTACATTATGGATGGGTGTACCCTTATCACGAAGCTTTGACATAGGAAGATCCAATGCTTTGATAACATGCATTGTACCGTCTTCTGTGAATATTGCGATACGACCGTTGTTTTTTACCTTGAAGCAATAACGGAATTCGGTCTCACATGCTTCGGTATTACGCTCGTAGGTATTCTTGTCGATAAGCTTTGCATAGTTGAAACGATCCATGAGGTAATAAACATCCATTACCTCGAACTCCTTCTCCTTGAATACAGCTTCCTCGGCATTCTCAATCTGAGTTCTTCTGGGACGTGAAAATTCCTTCTTTATCTCATCAAGCTCCTGCATGATTACAGTAGCCATGGAATCTCTTCTGTCTAAGATATCCTCGTATCTGTAAATGTTTGACATAGTGTCATCGTGCTCTTTAATAAGTGCATCGAGCTCCAAACCAATCAACTTATACAATCTCATTTCGAGAATCGCATTTGCCTGCCTCTCGGTAAAGCAAAGCTGCTGAGCCATTATTACAGACTCTCTTGATTTGAAATTAATACCGTCTGTCTTACCGTAGATGAGACAGTCCTTTGCCATTTGACGATCCTTGGAACCACGGAGTATTTCAATGATAAGATCGATTACATTTACAGCTTTAATCAGACCTTCCTGTACTTCCTTACGCTCAAGCTCCTTGGCGAGCATATTGGTATATTTACGTGTATTAACTTCATACTGGAAATCTACGCAAGCCTTGATGATAGCCTTGAGTCCCATTGTTTCGGGGCGGCCGTCACTGATAGCAAGCATATTTACACCAAAGGTATCTTCAAGGTGTGTTTTTTTGTATAAGAGATTGATGAAATTCTCTGCATCGGCATCCTTGCGAAGCTCGATTACAATACGTATTCCTTCCTTTGACGACTGGTTGGAAATATCGATGATATCCTGAGTTTTCTTGGTCTCTGCAAGAGTCGCTACATCCTGCAAAAACTTAGCTATATTGGCACCAATCATCGGATAAGGAATCTCAGTAATAACTACATTCTGATGTCCGCCTTTTACCTTTTCAACGCTAACCTTACCGCGCACCTTAATTTTACCGGTACCGGTTTCATAAATATCAAGAAGTTCATCCTTGTTGATTACGATACCGCCGGTAGGGAAATCAGGTCCTTTGATATATTTCATCAGTTCCTCGGTGCTGATAGACTCATTTTGCATATATGCCTTGGTGGCATCGATAACTTCACCGAGATTATGAGGAGGAATGCTTGTAGCCATACCTACAGCAATACCTTCAGAACCATTAACCAAAATATTAGGGAATTTGGCAGGTAATACTGAAGGCTCTTTTGAGGTCTCGTCATAATTGGGAATGAAATCGACAACATCCTTATCGAGATCTGCAAGAAATGCATCCTGAGTAACTTTCTCGAGCCTTGCCTCTGTATAACGGCTTGCAGCGGCTCCGTCTCCTTCGATATTACCGAAGTTACCGTGTCCGTTTACAAGTGTCATGCCCTTTTTGAATTCCTGGGCCATTACTACGAGCGCTTCATAGATAGACGAATCACCGTGGGGATGATAGTTACCCATGGTATCGCCGACGATTTTTGCACTCTTTCTGTGAGGTCTGTCATATCTGATGCCCAATTCGCCCATATCATAAAGAATACGGCGCTGTACGGGCTTGAGTCCGTCTCTGACGTCAGGCAAAGCACGCGCGATGATAACGCTCATTGCATAATCCACGAAGGATCTTTGCATTTCTTCAGAGTATTCTGTTTTGATTATGCGATCTTCCATTTAGTACTCCTATACATCCAAATTAGCGTCCTGTGCATGCTCATACAAAAATGCACGTCTTGGAGGAACATCCGTACCCATAAGCAGCTCTGTCATTTCGGAAGCATTTCTGGCATCCTCAATCTCGACCTGCTTCATCATACGTCTCTCGGGATCAAGAGTGGTCTCCCACAGCTGTTCGGCATCCATTTCTCCGAGACCCTTGTATCTTTGCAGGGTAAATGAACCCTTGTGATTCTTTCTGTACTTTTCAAGCGACTTGTCGTCGTATAAATACTCCTCTTTTCCTTTTGAAGGAATTACCTTATAAAGAGGAGGCATTGCAATATATACATGTCCCTCAAAAATAAGCTGAGGCATAAATCTGTAGAACAATGTCAAAAGCAAGGTAGAAATATGTGCACCATCGACGTCCGCATCGGCCATAATTACTATCTTGTCATATCTAAGCTTGGTAATATCAAAGTCATTACCGTAGCCCTCTGAGAAACCGCAACCGAATGAATTAATCATTGTTTTGATTTCTGCATTTGCCAAAATCTTATCCATCGAAGCTTTTTCTACATTGAGGATTTTACCTCTGATAGGAAGAATAGCCTGATAATTTCTGTCTCTTGCCATTTTTGCAGAACCACCCGCAGAATCACCCTCGACGATGAATATTTCGCATTTTGAAGCATCCTTTGAGATGCAGTTGGCAAGCTTACCGTTTGAATCAAACGAATACTTCTGTTTGGTAAGGAGGTTTGTCTTGGCCTTTTCTTCCGATTTTCTGATTCTGGCAGCTTTTTCCGCACATCCGATTATATTCTTGAGCATTTCAAGATTACGATCGAAATATCTGGTTACTTCATCGTTGGTAACCTTAGATACTGCCTTTGAAGCATCCTGGTTGTCGAGCTTGGTCTTGGTCTGACCTTCAAATCTGGGATCGGGATGCTTGATACTGATGACTGCAGTCATACCGTTTCTAACATCCGAACCGGTAAAATTGGCATCCTTTTCTTTCAAAATTCCAAGCTCATGAGCATAGGAATTGATAATACTGGTAAACTGTGATTTGAAACCGGTGAGGTGTGTACCGCCTTCGGAGTTGTAAATGTTATTACAATAGCCAAGAACATTCTCATGGAATTCATTTACGTACTGAAATGCACATTCTACAAAAATGTTCTCATATTCGCCTGAAAAATATACTATCTCTGATACTGCTTCACTATTGGCATTCATTGCCTTGATAAAGCCTGCAATACCATCGGGCTCGTGGAAAATAACTTCCTCGGGCTCGGCACCGCGTAAATCTTTGTAATTGATTGTAAGATTGGGATTAAGATATGCAGTATCATGAAGTCTGTTTTTTACATCAGCTTCTGCAAATCTTGTTCTATCGAATATTGTATTATCCGGGAGGAAATTAATAGTGGTACCTGTTTCCTTGGTCTTACCTATAGAAGGCAAAAGTCCGTCTACGAGGTCCATTGTGGGGATACCTCTTGAATAGGTATCCTGATATATATGTCCACCGGATTTTACGGTTACGGTAAGATGCTCTGAAAGAGCGTTTACAACGGAAGAACCTACACCGTGAAGACCACCGCTGGTCTTGTAAGCGTTGTTATCAAATTTACCGCCGGCATGAAGTGTGGTGAATACCAAACGCTCTGCACTAATACCTTTTTCGTGCATTCCGACAGGTATACCACGTCCGTTATCGGATACTGTACATGAACCGTCTTTCTCAAGAGTGACATTTATGACATCACAATAGCCCGCAAGGTGCTCATCAACTGAGTTATCTACTATTTCATAGATAAGATGGTTGAGTCCCTTTGTGGTTACCGATCCGATATACATTCCGGGTCTGACACGAACCGCTTCAAGTCCTTCAAGGACAGTTATACTCGAGGCATCATATTTATCCTGTGCCATGGTTCCTCCAATAAAAACATATTTTAGAACATTCGTTCACAATGTAATATATCATAGATTTTGTATAGATACAAGAAAATACCGCAAAATTTAGTATATTGAGTACATAAATGAATCTTTGAACAGAAAACAATTGTTGAGCAAACAAAAACAGGACTATCTGTAAAGATAATCCTGTTGATGATTGAAAAGAATTATTATTTGTTCAATAAGAATCATTATAATAAATGATATTGATTAAAAATAATATTAATTACAACAAATATTACATAAGCTCGGGCGTTTTCTTGCAGCAAGCAAGTGCAAGTGCACCGGGGCCGATGTGACATGAAACCGATAATGATAAAGGATTAACCAAAATATCAAAACCGGGGAACTCTTCAAGCACTTCTTCTTTGAATTTGAGAGCCGATTCAAGATCTTTGGTATAAGCAATCTCCAAATATACATTTTCAAGTGCGTGTTCCATTCCACCAAAACGTTTTTCAATGTCGTTTTTGATAGCATTCTTCATCGTTTCTTTACCGATAGTTGTAGTTCTGGCCTTGGAATATGCGTCAAGCTTCTCACCCTGAATCTGGAGAACCGGTTTAAGCTTGAGGAGTGTTCCGATTGCAGCAGCTGCAGGAGTTATACGTCCGCCTTTCTTGAGGTAATATAGAGTATCGAGCATAATATAGATACTGCTCTCCATCTTATCACGCATCAGAATATCGGAAATTTCCTGTCCGTTTTTGCCCTGGGCTGCCAAATCTCTGGCGTCAAGCACAGACTGGCGCTGCGTTACCGAAATTCTCTGATTATCTATTACAAACACCCTGCCATCATACGGTTCTTCTTGCGAAAGCATGAATGCACTTTGACATGATCCGGATAATCCACTGCTCATCGGAATATGAATTATCTCATCATAATCTTTAAGTACCTTATCCCAAAGTTCTGTAACCTGTGTGAGTGCAGGCTGACTTGTGCAGATATTGTCTCCATCCTGAAGCTTTTCATAGAATTGTTCCTGTGTAAGGTCAATATCCTCAAAATACTCCTTATCTCCAATCATAAAAGGCATAGGAAGAACAAATACACCCATCTCTTTTGCCTGTGCCTGAGTTATTCCACTGTTACTGTCTGTAATAATTGCTACCTTTGACATATTTTCCCCTTATATAGATTGCAACATTTCTGATTTTTCGTAATACTTAATTACAGAATTCTTAATCTTTTGATTTTCATCTTTGGTAAGTTTCGGATCGTCTGCCAACAATTTGTCTACGTATTCGTTGGTTTCTTCCAACAATGCGGAATCGGCATAGATATCACCAACTTTAAATGAAAATTCACCGCTCTGTCTGACTCCAAAGAATTCGCCCGGACCTCTTAATCTCAAATCTTCCGATGCAATTTTGAAACCATCATTGGTACCCGCCAGAATATTTAATCGCTCCATAGTCTTTTTCTCTTCGTTGGAACTGATAAATATGCAATAGCTTTGATGCTTTCCTCTTCCTACTCGTCCACGCAGCTGATGCAACTGAGCAAGTCCGAAACGCTCAGCATTTTCAACCATCATTACAGTAGAATTGGGAACATTGATTCCGACTTCAATTACTGTTGTAGATACAAGCACGTCTATGTTTCCGTCAGCAAAGTTCTGCATAATGTTGTTCTTTTCATTTGCTTTCATTTTACCGTGCAAATATGAAATCTTAAGCTTAGGAAGAACGTCTTTAAGTTTTTCACAATAATCGATTACATTTTCAAGGTCATCATTTTCGCCGGCTTCAACCTGTGAACATATTACGTATGCCTGTCTTCCCGCAGCCACCTGGTCGGCAATAAATTTGTACGCCGAAGGCCTGTAGTCAGTCTTGACAACACAGTTTTTGATAGGAAGTCTGTCTGCCGGTAATTCATGTATTGCCGATAAATGCAAATCGCCGTAGAGAATAATTGCAAGTGTTCTCGGTATCGGAGTCGCACTCATTACCAAAATGTGAGGCTGATTTCCTTTGCCTGCCAAAGCTTCGCGTTGTCTTACGCCGAATCGATGCTGCTCATCGGTTACAACAAGCGCCAAATTTTTGTATTCAACCTTATCCTGTATCAACGCATGAGTACCGATGATCAGATTACAATCACCTGAAGCAATTGATGCATACGCTGCCTTTTTCTCTGATGCTTTCATCGATCCGACAAGTAATACAGGTTTTAAAGGTATATCATATTTTTTAATCAAATCGGTGACGGTTTCCATATGCTGTGTGGCAAGCACTTCGGTCGGTGCCATCAGTGCCCCTTGATAACCGTTGCAAGCCGTCATAAGCAACGCAAGAATCGCAACTATGGTTTTACCACTACCGACATCACCCTGTACAAGACGATTCATGCAACCTGCACCTGACATATCTTCACATATTTGTTGCCAGGTCTTTTTCTGACCGCTCGTAAGCTTAAAAGGTAATTTTTCTATAAATCTGCGAGTATCTGCAGTCTCAATCATCGGATACGCGTTCTTAAGAGTAACCGATAGGTCACGATTTTTTCTAAGGAGCATTATAAAATAAAAGAAGTCTTCAAAGGCAAGACGTCTTCTGGCAGTCTGAATATCATCATCACTGCCGGGATTATGCATAAGTCCTATTGCTTTGCTGTGACTTACCAGTTTCAGCTCAGATAATACACCCGCGGGAAAAATCTCATCATCCCATTGAATATCTCGAATTGCAGCATTTACAGCCTTTGTGACAGTTTTTCCTTTAAGCCCCGAAGTTAATGCATATACAGGTACCGGATGTCCGAGAAGCTCTTGATATTCATCTCGGCTGTATAGTTTGGGAGACTGCATAATCAGTCTGGTTCCCTTTTGAATCACTTTACCTCTGAACAGATAATAACCACCTATTTTAACAGTCTTTTTAATATATGGCTGATTAAAAAACAATACCTCCAATATATTAAGACCATCTTTGATTACGACTGTAATGATAGAATATCTTCCTGCTTTTATAGGTCCGTTTACTGCACTAACACAGCCGCTGACAGTCTGTGTATTCCCGATTTTGACATCGGCTACACTTATCGGCGGCTCATAATTCATATATTCTCTTGGAAAATAGTTGATCAAGTCCTCATAGGTATATATATGAAGCCTGTTTAATATAGCTGCAGTCTTCTCACCTACACCTTTGAGGTTAGTGATCGGTGTATTTAGGTTCATATTTTCTACTTTGTGCAATCACATATTCTACAAGAATTTCTTTAATTTATCTTATTCAGTAAGTATAAAAAAATAGTAGGAAACATTTAGTTTCCTACTATTATTAAACCACTCAAAATGTAGTTATTCAAACCGACATAATGTAGTATATAAAACCACATATGTCACTTAGCTTGTATTAAATATTCATTATTCTACTGAAATCATATAGTAGTAAACAGGCTGTCCACCACACTGAAGTTCAACATCAACAGATGAATATTTTGAAGAGATAAGCTCGCAAATCTCGTTAGCGTCTTCCTCAGTTACATCAGCGCCGTAATAGATACTTATAAGTTCAGAAGAATCATCTACCATTGAATCTACAAGTTCCTCGATAACCTTGGCCTGATTTGTTCCTACAGAAGCCAGTCCTGCATCTCCAAGACCCATGAAATCATTTACATGAATTTCCTTACCGTCGATAGAGGTATCTCTTACAGCGTAAGTAACCTGACCGGTCTTAACATTGCCGATTTCGGTATTCATAGTCTCTTCATTCTCTTCGGGAGTGATGTCGGGAATGAAATTAACTACTGCGGTAATACCCTGAGGAATAGTCTTGGTAGGGATTACGATAAGCTTCTTATCTGTAACAAGCTCAGCAGCCTGGTTAGCAGCAAGGATAATGTTCTTATTGTTGGGAAGAACAAATATAGTCTCTGCATTTACCTTTGATGCTGCATCAAGGAAATCGGCAGTACTGGGATTCATTGTCTGACCGCCTTCAATGATGTAATCAACGTTAAGGCTCTTAAAAATCTCTACAAGTCCTTCACCTGCAGCTACAGTGATAAAGCCATAAGGCTTAGCGGGCTCGGTAGGCTTTACGGGCTCTTCTGCCTGCACTTCTTCTTTGGAAGCTTCAGCGTCCTTTTTGGCCTTCTTAGGATTGGTCTCAAGGTTTCTGTTATATACGGTAATATCCTTAATCTGACCGAATCTTATTGCCTTTTGGAATACAAGTCCGGGATCATTGGTATGAATATGAATACCAATCAAATCGTTGTTGTTTACAATAGAAACAAGATTTCCGATTGATTCCATGTAATTCTTGATATCAGCTTCGTTCTTGGCGATAAAGTTTTTATCGGGAACAATTACGCACTTTACACAATATACAAGCTTATGAGCCTTCTTCTCTTCTGCAGCTTCCTCAGGCTTCTCCTCTGAAGCAGCATCGAGGCTGAAGTTGGTAACTTTGCCAAGATAAGCATCCATAGCACCCTGAAGGAACTCGATAAGTCCCTGTCCGCCTGAATCAACTACACCTGCTTCTTTGAGAACGGGAAGCATATCGGGAGTCTGATCGAGAACTACACGGCCGTGCTCAAGAACAGCGGTGAAGCATGCTTCAAGGTCGGTGCAACCGTCTTCAGCAAGATCACAAGCCTTCTCTGACATTCCGCGTGCAACAGTAAGAATAGTGCCTTCCTTAGGCTTCATAACTGCCTTGTATGCAGTCTCTACAGCTTTAGAAAATGCAGTAGCCACTACGCTTACGTTGATAATACCTTCTTCTTTAACAACCTTGGTAAATCCACGAAGAAGCTGTGAAAGGATAACACCTGAGTTACCTCTTGCGCCTCTGAGCGAACCACCTGAAATAGCCTTGCAAAGAGATGCCATATCAGGCTCCTCACCGAGAGCTGCTACTTCCTTCGCTGCAGACATAATAGTCATGCACATATTTGTACCTGTATCTCCGTCGGGTACAGGGAATACATTAAGTTCGTTAATCCATTCTTTGTTTTTCTCGAGGTTAATAGCACCGGCAAGAAAACACTTGGATAATAATTTTGAATCTATTTCTTGAACGCCCACGAACAACGATCCTCCTTAGTCAATCACTTTAACGCCTTCAACATAAACGTTGATCTTGTCGATTTCTAATCCGGTAAATTCCTCTACCTTATACTTAACGCTGTCAATAAGATTGTTGCATACGGTAAGGATGCTTACGTCATATGCTACAATAATATGGAAATCAAGAATAAGCTTATGATTCTTAAGAGTAACATTTATTCCTCTTCTGAGATTCTCTTTCTTGAGTAAACGTACAAATCCGTCGCGAACGTTAATGCCTGCCATGCCTACAATACCAAAGCATTCTACAGCAACGCTGCCGGCATACTGAGCAATAACTTCGTTATCTACAGTTATACTGCCTAAATGAGTATTCAATGATGAATTCTTCATATCTGATACCTCTCTTTCTATTTGGCACATACACTAATGAATATAACATTTTTTATAAAATAAATAAACTGAAATTTTTGTTAAAATAATGCTTGCATATATTCGACAATTCTGATAATATGTCAATGTTGCGTTAAAGAATGCGCGAAAATCTCGTTCAAGGAGGTGTTTTACGATGGCAAAGTGTGATGTATGTGGCAAGGGCATTCATTTTGGTAATAATGTCAGCCATTCTCATAGAAGAAGCAATGCAATTTGGAATTCCAATGTTCAGAGTGTTAAGTGCAAGGTAAACGGCGGAACTAAGCGTCTTCATGTTTGCACCAGATGTCTCAGAAGCAAAGCTGTAGAGCGTGCAGTTTAATTTTTGATTGCTTCAATTTTATATCTGATAATTTACCGGACAGAGATGTCCGGTTTTTTATGCAATAAAAAAGCAGCAATACTATATGTACTACTGCTTATCTCTTATCTTCTGATATTCCTTATTCAATGCCTGGCATAACTCGTGATCTCCAAACAAAT
>JAKSRV010000018.1 GCA_024403435.1 Lachnospiraceae bacterium | reverse complement strand
TCTGCCCTTCCGTTGGATAGGTTACCGATTTCGGCAAGCTTTAGCAACAGCTCCTCTAGATAAATACTGCTTCGCAGCTCTTTCATACCCTCTTCATCACGAGACCAAAAAGCATCTATTACCTTTTCAAATCCATGATGAATATCTCTGTTATCTGCAGTCTGAACCAACTTAGGCACCACCAGCTTCGAATCGCCCAATGCTTTTTGCGTAGCATCTCCTTCTTCTTGCGCGAAGTGAATATACACATTTCGCATTCTCGGAGAACATTTTTCTATACTGTAGTGATGCTTTCCGGGTTCAAGCAGCAGAACACTGCCGGGAATCAGATGATATGTATCGGATTTTCCACCGTCTCCGGTCTCTTCCTCTATGATATCCCACTCACCTGCCTGCATAAAAAGAAGATCATACTCATCCATTACTCGATCGGGATGCAGTATCCCTTCATGGCTGAAATTATGATTGCAGAGCGTTACCCTTCTTCTATTGTTCATTGAAAGAATTACATTTTCATCCATCTGCCGAATTATACATGAAACCACCATAAAAATCCATTCATATTATGTACAAAACGAAATATTATGTATCTATCATAACTTACAAAGCACTAAATAAGATATCTGTCACGACTGATTATCAAGTCATACATACCATTATGTTTCATAATCAGTCTGTATTTTTATCAAAACTCACTTTTCAAACACAAATCAAGGAGAAAAACAGATGAAAATCACCTCACTAAACTCAATTGCCGATTTTTCCATGATGCAGGTTGAAAACCTCGACGCTTACTGCATCAATGCATTAAACAAGGATCTCGCATATCTTTTAGCGTTTGATACCGACAAACTTTTAGCGGGTTTCCGCGAGACCGCAGGTCTGGATACTAAGGGCGCCACAAGATATGAAGGTTGGGAATCAACACTTATCGGCGGACACTCAATCGGTCATTATCTTTCCGCAATCGCTCAGGCATATGCCAATCCCGGAGTATCTCAGGATGACAAGAATACTCTTTTTTCAATGATTTCAGCACTGATTGACGGCCTGCTTGAATGCCAGAAGCATTCCAAGGGCAAAGAGAATTTCCTCTTCGGTGCCGTTATAGTAGATCCCGAAAATGTGGAAAAGCAGTTTGATAATGTAGAAAAGAATCGTACCAACATAATTACAGAAGCTTGGGTACCGTGGTACACCCTTCACAAGATTTTGGCCGGTGTAATTGATACCTACAAATTTACAAACTACGCAAATGCACTCGAGGTTGCCAAAAGAATAGGTGACTGGTCTTACAACAGAGCTACAGGTTGGGATGAAGCCACTGCCGCTCAGGTTATACGAGTAGAATACGGTGGAATGAACGAAGTATTGTATGAGCTGTACGCACTTACCGGAGAGGACAAATATGCTGTTGTAGCTCACTATTTTGATTCTCCTGAGCTCTTCGAGCGCGTGAATGCCGGCGGTGCCAATGCCCTCAATAACCATCATGCCAACACCACCATTCCCAAATTCATAGGTGCATTACATCGCTATATAACCTGCCACGGCAAGACTGTGAACGGAGAAACAATCGATGCAACCAAGTATTTTGAATATGCCAAGAATTTCTGGGACATGGTAGTCGAAAAGCATACATATGTAACCGGTGGAAACAGTGAGTGGGAGCATTTCGGTCAGGACTACATTCTCGACAAGGAACGTACCAACTGTAACTGCGAGACCTGCAACATTTACAATATGCTCAAGTTCTCCAGAACACTTTTCTGTCTGACCGGAGATGTGAAATATGCCAACTATTACGAGAATGCATTTTACAATACGATTCTCTCCTCTCAGAATCCCGAGACCGGTATGACAACCTATTTCCAGCCTATGTCTACAGGATATTTCAAGGTATTCGGTCAGCGCTTCAATAAATTCTGGTGCTGCACCGGTACAGGTATGGAAAACTTTACCAAGCTCAATGACAGTATCTTTTTCCATGATGAAGACAACGTAATCATCAATCTCTATGAAAGCGCTCGTCTCGATTGGAATGAAAAAAATATATCGGTAATCATGAAGGCGAATCTTCAGGCATCGGACACTGTATCAATCACTGTCGAGACTGCCGACGGTCAGCCCACCAAGGCAGGAATCGCACTCAGACTTCCCGCATGGCTTTGCAAGGAACCTACCGTAATGATTGACTCGGTTCCTACTTCTTATGTAATCAAGAACACTTATGCAATAATACCCGCCGGTCTTAAGAACGGAAGTGTCATCACACTTACACTGCCCATGACCGTGACCGCATGTCCGCTTCCGGATAATAACAGAAGTATCGCTTTCAAGTATGGTCCCACTGTACTCAGTGCAGACCTCGGCACAGAAAACATGGCTACAGGAACCACCGGTATGATGGTTACCATCCCTTCTGGAAAAATCAGCGGTTATGACGACCTGGTACTTCCCGATGATATTACTCCCGAAGAGCTCATCAAGCATCCCGAGAAATATCTCATCAAGAACAGTGCTCCCGCCAGCGATGACATCAATGATGCGGATCCCACTAAACTTAAGTTTACCCTCACTGTAAACGGACTTACCTTCGCCCCTCATTTTTCAAGATACAAGGAGCGCTACGGAATATACTTTACCGTACGCACTCAGGATGAAGTTATTGCCATCAAGAAAGCCAAGGAACAGGCTCTTTTGGACAAGCCCGAAGGTGTAGTCATCGATACGGTTCAGCCCGGCTACGGTCAGTATGAAAACGATGAATTGCATCGCATGTACGACTGGGGCGGTTCTGTAGGTTCCACCGATAACGGTACCACTCGCTATGCCAAGGCCGGCGGTTCCTTCACATATTACATGTGCGTATCCGAAGAAGATAACAATTACCTCTCTCTCACCTTCCTCAAGGAGGACAGCGGTATGACCATGAGAATATCTTCAGGCGACGATGTGTTCTTTGAAGACACCGTGGATTATGACGGCAATGATGAAACCTTCGAATTACGTGTCAAGGTTCCTAAGAATGTTGTCGACAGAGCACAGGAAGTCACAGCCAACGGTGAGCAGCACAGAGTGGTTCCTCTCACCTTCAAGGGCAGCCAGGGCGCTCAGTCGGCCAGACTCTTCGGATTTGTGTATATGATGAATTACTAAATTATATTTGTGTACATGATAAATTACTAAATTGTAAATAGTTAATACTACATATTATTTCCGCGCCGCAGGCATTAATGCTTGCGGCGTGTTTAATTTTCCTCTTGATAATATCTTAAGTTAATGATATATTTCTTATACGAACATATGTTCTATAACATATTGAGAGAATTAATACAACCTTAATCTTTGTTAGAATCAATACTGTAAAGCAATCATTGTAGCTGTCATGTTAACAATAGACCAAGATAAGGAGGGACGCCATGATGACTGAATTAACATCCGAATATCAAACTATCGCCGTAGATTTCGACGGCACATTATGCTTCAGCACCTGGCCCGAGCTGGGTGAGCCCAATCTGCCCCTGATAGAATATCTCCTAAAATGGAAGGCAGAGGGCAACAAGCTTATCCTTTGGACCTGCCGCGCAGGCGAAGCACTTGAGAACGCTGTCATTTGGTGCCGCGAGCACAGTTTGGAGTTTGATGCCATAAACGACAATCTTCCTGAGACTGTCGCTCATTACGGCAACAATTCCAGGAAGATAAGCTGTGATTATTATATTGATGACAGAATGCTTTTACCACCTGCTATGCATTCTTAGTAAATCGGCAATCAGGATATCCGGTGCATCCCCAAAACTCACCGAATCTGCCGTTTCTTTTCTGTAGCACATTTCCGCACTTCGGACATTTAGGAAGCTTCATTGCTTCCTCCGAAGGATGCGCGAGTTCCTCTCCTAGTTTTTCAAACACTTTCTGATTCATTCTGCAATCATTAAGTGCTCTGTGAGCCCCATCGGAAGATATATTATAATGTTCGGCTAAATCCACCAGCCTGTAACCGCGACGATTGGGGAGACACATTCTGGCAAGCTTTAAGGTATCTATATAATCGTTTTCAATAACTAATCCCCAATACTTTTCAGCATCGCGCCATATGAATTTCATATCAAATGAAGCAATGTTATGTCCTACCATGATTGAATTTCCAACAAATTTGAGGAAGTCTGCCAATGCAGTCTCAAAATCGGGAGCATCGGCAACCATATCATCATATATACCATTAACGATGCTTGCTTCATCCGAAATATGTCGTCCAGGATTTACCAATGTAGAAAATTCATCAATCACTTTCCCTCCGGCAACCTTTATCGCTGATATTTCAATGACCTCATCATAATTGGCACTGACTCCGGTAGTTTCCAAATCAAACACCACATAGTCACTCACATATTTATTTAAAAGTTTCCCTTTGTCATCCATCGTTACTCAAACATTCCTTCCTTATGCATTCACTTTGTCTTTCCACGAATGCATCATCTTTTCGATGCACTCAGAAAAAAGCATTCCCGACCTCTCTCTATTGCTTATAATATGCCTTTGCAGCCATCATATAATGATACATTGAAGAAACCACCGATTTTATCGCTGTATCACCGCTCATATTCAATGCCTTGTTGCAATAAGACATCACACTGTAACGATTGGTCCAGTTATCAACAGTCAACACATGTTCCGAATCAAAATTCACGGGACCTATTCCTTTTATATCAACATAGTACATATTTGACATACCGCTTACTGCCTGCGGTGTCACGGATGAACCGTTTACCTTAACCGTATGACCTTTAAGATTACCTGTAAAATAATGACGCACTGTAACGTCATTATCCAGTATCAAAGACGCACCTTGATATACAATATCTCCCGGCAGACTTCCGCTTACCCTCTCAGCCTTCGAACCGATTTTGTCCGCACTGATGATTTCCACCGTACCGTACACAGTCTGTGAAGCTGATAATCTCACCCATCCGGTGTCTGCTCCGAAATACTCAGCAGAGACTGCACCGTAATTGTATATCGCCTGCACAAGAGCAGTAAGTTCGCGCGTATTTCCGGTGTTAGCCTGCATTATCTCCAAGGCTTTGCTCACAGATATCACATAGCTACCGTTTGACACATTTGAAGTATTGCTGAATGCTATTGTCTTTCCGGTGCTGTCATATACGGTAACAGTTACATTTTTTCCGATATCTTTTGCAGCAACCGGATATGACACCTTATATTCAGCTTTCTTGTCACTGTCTGAAAGATTTTTATTGACTTCGCCGGTCGCACCACTGATTTTAATCTTTGCAGCAGCAGCCGGAATATCAATGAAGAAATTAATACCTATATTCCCTGAAGCCGTGAGTGAAAAGCCATTCATCTTAGGGTTGGTTATTCCCGGCGTCGGTTCGGGCGTTTCCTCTTTTGCTACATTTATGACATACATTACATACGAACTGCTGGGATTCGATATTTTAACATATGCCAATTGATTTTTGCCTGTTCCCCATGCTGACATTATATAGTCATATGAGTAATATGCTATCTTGTTGACATCGTCGACATCCTCAGCACCAAGCTGCATCCATCCTCCCCATGAAGAATCCATCAATTCAATGGTAGGAGCCTCATTTGGATATTTTATAGCAAGTTCTGTTCCCGACTTAAAATTGCCCAAATTACCCTTGAAGGCAAAGCTCTCACCGCCTTCATAAAAAGCAGTTATCCTATTGGAGTCGCTCAGTGCTTCATGTTTTGCCACCTTACCGGCATATCCTCTCCATTCAACAAAAGGATCGTTGTACACATTTATAAGTGCATTTACAACTTTCTCACCGGAGCTGTACCATTTATTATTTCCGGTACCGATTGCCTATCTGATAACATAACCATGTGCCTCGCTGCCATCACTGTTACTGTCCTTATTGTTATCCCACAGCACGCATGGAATACCCGCTTCCTTTGCATAAGTCATATATGCTGTTGCCCATGCAATTCGCGCGTCATCATAACCATAATTGGAAGCACCGAATTCTCCGATGATTACAGGAATTCCCTTCTTTACATAGGTGTTACAGATACTGTTAATCGTACTCTTAAGCGATGTATTATATGCATCTGTAAATTCCGAATGACTTGTCTTGGAATTCATTGTGAAATCGTAGGGCTTGTATGCATGTATAGATACCGCAACATAATCATCCCTGCCGTCACTGTTACTATCTATGCCGGTGTTGGGAATGACAACCTTTTCATACATCGGACCGTCTGCACTGGCCGCATAGCTTGGTATCATCAGCAGTCTTGTATTTTGATAAGGCGAATCTATACCTCTTACTGTTCTGACAAAATCTGCATTGAGCTTATTTATAACCTCAAACTTTGCATTATCTGTGGTATACCATTCTTCCTCGGTTCCGACAGCTCGCGGCTCATTCATTCCTTCAAAAATCAAATGCTGGTCATAATCGGCAAAACGTGTGGCAATCTGTCTCCACACCGATGTCAAATATTCCGACATGGGCTGATATGCATTCGCCAAATCTGCTCTATTGATATATCCTTCCTCATGATGAATATTAAGTATGACATACATATTCTGATCATATGCATATCCGACGACTTCCTCAACACGGTCCATCCATGCCGAATCAATAACATACTCTGTTTTACCGTTCACAGTCTGTTTTGCTGTATGTTCATACCAGGTAACAGGAATTCTTATTGTATTAAATCCCTTATTTTTTACCTCGGTAATCAATTCCTTTGTAACCTTGGGATTTCCCCAATATGTTTCACTTTCATACGCATTCCTGTTTCCTCCATGCGAGTCAAGTGAGTTACCCAGGTTCCATCCCACCCCCATATCCGCGGTGATATCCAATGCGGATATAGCAGTGCCTGCAGCTTTTGCGATAATGGTAGCGCCACCGTTAGAAAAGCTGCAAGTAATAACCATCGCTATAGCTATAATTGCCACAACAATCTTAGACCGGCAATTTTTCAGTCCGTATTGATAATCATTAAGTCTCATTTATTCCTCCGTACATTCGAAGTCTTTACTTCGATAATATTTATTTCTATGTTCATCAATAATCTCTATCTTCATAAAAACATAAAACAATGTTTTCAATAATTAATAAACATATACTATTATATACCCCCGGGCTTCACAATCCAAAAAACGTTTATTTTATACCACTATTTTTTATTAGGTTTGATTTTTTTCGCAAATATAATAAAATATATTACATACGGCAATTATTACATCAAGGTATAGAATTATATATTCTGTTAATAATTGTTCTTATCCCCGTAAACAAGCCCCGTGCTGAAGCAAAGGACTTAATATGTACATCTACGAGATAGAAAAAGATACACCTCTCACTCTTACCGTGCATCTTCCCGACAAAACGGTCATGGAATGGAAGTGTAAGGTTCTTGACAGTTCACAAAAAGGAAAATGCATACTGGTACCTCCGCTCAAGAATGAAGAAGATAAAATCCTGAATTTCGGGCCGGAGCTGAACATAAATGCTGAGGTAGTTATCATCAAAGAGGAGAAACCTTTTATTTTTAAGAACTGTACTCTACAACTCTTAAAAATGAAGGACAAAAAAATACATGCCATTATCTGCAAACAGATTGGCATGAATTATAACCGCAGAGCGTACTTCCGCATTCCTATAGATGAATACTGCTATGTAAATTACGGAGCAGCAACCGTTGATGCTATGCTCTTGGATATGAGTGCATCAGGATTTGGATTTGTTGTAGGTCATTATGACGGCCAGCCCATGGAATTTGTACAGGTAAGCTACCATGACAATCTGATGAACACGGACGTCAAGGTAATGGGCCGTGTGGTTCGCCGCATAGATCAGGAAGATGGACGTACATTCTTCGGCTGCTATATGATTCCCAGACCCGATATCGTAAAATACATTAATACAAGACAGGCAAAAGCCAACAGGACCAGCTAAATACAGGACCAATTAAGCTAAGTTCCAAACATCCCAAAATAACAATGAACCCCGCGATTTCTGTCGCGGGGTATTAATATGTCCTTCGCTTATATATTCTGCTTGAGATATTCCTCAAACTCGTCCTCCGGAAGAGGCTTAGAATAGTAGAAGCCCTGAATCGCATCCACTCCAAGGATACATAATACATCACACTGTTCCTTGAGTTCTACACCCTCAGATACCGTCTTGTATCCCAACTCCTTAGCAAGCTTTATGCAAGCAGCCAGGACCTTGGCTCTCTTGGCATCTCCAAACTGCTTCATAAACGACATATCCAATTTGATTACATCTAAAGGAAGTGTGCTCAAAATATTGATAGATGAATAACCGGCTCCAAAATCGTCCAGCTCAATCTGATATCCTGCCGCCCGGATGGCTGTAAGCTTTCTTACCAAGGTCTCAACATCATCCGTCATCATAGTCTCTGTTATCTCAAGATGTAACATCTCAGGATCTATGCCGTTCTCTACGACAGACTTGTGCATCTTACTAAGCAGATTGTCCTGCGCAAATGTCAGTCTTGAAGCATTAACGGATATCGGTACGGTTTTGATTCCTTTATCCATCCACTTTCTCAGATTCTTACAGGTATGTCTCCAAACATATCCGTCAGATTCCACTATAAATCCATTCTTTTCAAATAACGGAATAAATTCTCCCGGCGACATAAATCCGTACTCAGGATGAATCCAACGAATAAGTGCCTCGGCACCTACAATCTTCCCTGTCATTGCATCATGCTTGGGCTGATAGTAAACCTTGAACTGTTCCTGCTCTATTGCCTGATGCATACTTCCTTCTATTTTACGACTGATTTCTATTTCTCGTCTGATTTTATCGTCATAGAAAGCAATAGTCTTGCCATATTGATGCTTTATACTGTTTAACGCACTATGAGCCTTGTCACATGTAGATATTACAGACTTATTGTGTTTTACATTCTCATACACACCGAACTTGGTGACAAACTTGGGCAGGTTTTGAAATTTCGCATATCCTTCAAATTCATCGGTTCCGCCCTCTTCATTAATCTGCAACATATATTCATGCGAGGCCATGATTACAAACTGATCACCGCCATATCGTGCCACCAGTACATCATCACGTATCTCTTTTGCAAGAAATTCACCACTGGCTCTGAGAATATCATCTCCGACGTTAGGACCGTAGCTTTCGTTGATTTCTTTGAAATCTACTATATCCGAAATCATAAGATCGAACTGAGTGTCAGGATAATCAATCAGAAGCTGCTCAGCCTTTTGGAAAAAAATCTGTCTGGTATATACTCCTGTCAAATCATCACGTTCAGCTTTCTTTCTGACATCAATATCTCTGAATCCAAACAGCAAATAATCATCGCTTCCATCCTCAAACCTGAGCTTCGAATAAACAATCTGATTGTAGTTGGACTTACCTCCGATTACACGTGTATACTCTACGTAATACGGCTCTCCGTCCTGTATCCTACTCAACACATAATCAAGCATTGTCTGCTCGGCTACCCTTTTCTTATCTACGGCAGCAACACAATTCTCCAAATACCACTCACGAATCTGCGGATACGAGTTCATTTTCACCGCAGTATCGATACTGTCAGATGCAGCCTGCTCTTTTTTTGCACTTATTAGCTTCATCGTACAATCTTTGGTATTCAAAATCCATACGGATTGATACTCCGAACACATACTGTCTGCAATTTTTACATCCATGTTTTCTACAGCCATATATATTTCCTCGTTGCTCATCAGTACGGCTTCATGCCACACTGAATAACGTTTCGAATTATCTGACAATAATAGGTGCAGTCAACCCATTTACAGTCAACTACACCTTTAATAGTATACATATTCTGACAACAAATCAACGGACAGAATACACATCATATTTAATGTTTTTTGTTACTTTTTCTTTTATCAACTGATATTCTGCGCAATACCTATGGAAACATAACCGTCAATCAGAGCAGTCATATCACTGCCTTCCTCACGCGGCTCGCGATATTGACCGTTCACACGATAGCTGAAGCCTCCGTTTTCAAGTTTTGTCTCATCATATCTGTCGAGATAAAAAGAAGTATGAGCCAATGTTCTGTCTCTGAGTATTCCCTTACACTGTTCCAAACGGCACTCCGGGAAATTAACATTCCATATCTGCCCAAATTCCAAAGGCTTGTCAATGAGCTCCGCAATTACCTCCTCAAGGTACCTGTCTGTGGTTTCAGTAATTCCATTGAATCCTTCCGAGAATGCAATTGCCCTCTTGCCCTGAAAAGCAGCCTCAAATGCTGCTCCTGCTGTGGCTGAGTACTGCATATCAGTAGCACTGTTATATCCACAATTGATACCGGACAACACTACATCCACATCACCCTTCATTATATTCAGCACACCGACACGCACACAATCAGCCGGAGTTCCGGTTGATTTATATGCCTTCACTCCTTCCACAGGAAAATCTGCAGGATACACGTCTATCTTATCCCTGAGCGTAATACTGTGCGACATAGCGCTTCTCTGACTGTCGGGTGCTACCACCCATACCTCACCGAATTTAACCGCCGCTGCTGCCAGTCTTATAATTCCACTCGCCTCTATTCCGTCATCGTTAGTAATCAGAATTCTTCTTGTACCCATAAAGTCTCCGCGCTTAATCTCTTATAATTAATTTTATCATTTCGCCGCACTTATTCGGTTATAGCTCTTGACCCCAAACGTCCGGTCACAATTACCGCAGCCAATGCAAGTATAGCCATCACCAACATATATATTCCGGCATTCCTAGTCAATATATTTCCAAATTCAAGCTTGTCAAAAAGGCTTCCGCATACAGGTGTTTCTTCCATCCATGAATTACGCTGTTCTATCGGAGTGACATGTCTGTTCTCTAATTCGAATTCCAATACCTTTTTTACATCTTCTGTCTTATATGTATAAGCAATAGGGAGCTTTACCACTCCATCCTCGAGCTTATCAATCATATTTGTTGCATATGTAGCAAATACAGTACTTCCGTCTTCAAATGTAATCTTATAGTCGGTAATGCCCCATATCTTTTTTGTGTACAATGGACTTTTTCCGTACATAAAAGCTATTATATTAGCCGTATAATAATCCTGTACCGCCTTGTATTCATTTATAGTAAGTGCTTCTATATTACTCTTATCTACCAAGATTACAAATTCATTATCGAGATCCGAATCCCGGATTTCTTTTATCTCTTCCAGTGAGGTTACCGTCGTCCAATCGTCAGCCGGCATATAACCTATTTTACCGAAAATCGACCCATCGGGATCAGCAGCAGTCGTCTGCTCCTGTGACAACATTTTTTCGGTGCTTGATACTGCGGCACTGATAAGCTCATACCGTACCACCGTCTGCAAAATAAACACCAACGCTATTACTACTGTCACAATTACAACTCTTTTCGTATAACCATATACCGAAATCTCTGTTGTATCCTCATTATTCTTATCACTGTCATCCTCATTCTTATAATCATCGGACTTATACTTTAAGTGAGGATCTTCTTTTTTTCTCCAAAGGATATGAGGCTCTTCTTTTTCCACCTTTTCATTCACGGTCGCGGCAGTCTCTTTAAGCAAAAAAATCAAATGAATGAGCATGGCCATATATACACCTATGGTAGCCAATCCTAAGGCCTCTTCAACCCCTCTTGCAAACTCTTCTGTTCTGAAATAAACAAAATTCGAGCCTACTGATATAATCAGGTTCATCGTCCAGCACACGATGCTGATAACCAATTGTACCGTCCAGCCCTTTTTGTTACCTTTCTGCTCATCACTTGAGACAAATTCCATCATCAGTTTAGCCGAATAAATATAAATGAATACGCGAGCAGCCTTTGATATTGCTACCAGAACCCAACTTGCTATTGTCACAAATAAGCCCATACCGTAACCGGAACCGTATGTTGCCACCATCCCTGCCAACGCTGTTACATACATTAATTTATTGGCAGTGCACAGTTTCTTAAATCTACTGTCTATCAGCTCTGTTCCTTTTTCAAACAGACCTGTTGCCATAATTCCCAACAGCCCCGTTATCAACAAATCCGAGCTCTCCATCAAGTCATTTACCCATACAATCGTATGAATCGCAGTACATGCAAGCGCAGCAATTGTGAGTACAAAAAAATTATTAATCAAAAGCTTTCTCATTTTATTTATTACTCTCCCCCGAAAATAATAACTTTTAATATTTGCGATTATTTTTTGCGATTTGCAATATAACCAACCACGGCTCCCACAGCGCCACCAATGATATGAGCCATCTGTGAAATATTATCCTTGGTGAACAGACCGTCCACAATCTGCTGTCCGATATAAATCACTACCACCAAGATAAATGTAAGCGGAATCTCTCCCTTCTTAAAACCGGTGAAAGATGCAAGCACGATAAATGCAAAAACTATACCGCTGGCACCACACAGACCGATATTAGGGAAAAATATGAAATTAATAAGTCCCGTCACAAGCGCGGTGATAACCATCACTATTACCAACAATTTAGAACCGTGCTTTTCCTCAAGCATAGGTCCTAGTAACAGTAAATAACATGAATTACCAAGAAAATGTGACCATCCGGCATGACCGAATACATGTGTAAAAAATCTCAGATACGTCAACGGATCCAATAATGATGACCTGTACACGGTAAAAAGCAACGTGGTCGACGCCTGCTTTGTAAAAATACCTACCAATGTAACAACAAAGCAAATCATCACAAAGGTCAATACCGCAGGAGCATTAAATGTAATACTGATTCTCTTTTTCATATTTTCCTCACTTAATCGAATTACCGTTGTTCAAAACGGATGTACTGTATATAAACAAAACATCCTGATCTGTAAACTCTGTAAAATATCCTATTCTGTCGCCGGGTAAATAACGAATATCAAACACCGTAATCTTTTTATATCCGGATATCAGAAGCGGCACCAGAGAGCTTCCGAATGAATCTCTGAACACTATCAGTTCCTTATCGGTAGCAGCCATAGGATTCTCTATGGTAATCATTGAAAGCGATCCTCCAAGGAACAAATCATAAGGTGCTCTGGTAGACATTTTTGATTCATCATATACAGACATAGGCACACCGTTCTGATTATCGGTAACCACAGCAGCCTCTATTGCATCATTTGTCAGATACTGCATCGTATCCGGCTTCATAGGTAAAGCCGCCTGTCCGTAATACACACCGTAAAACGGTACATTAACAGTATTTATTGTGTAATCATTATCTGTCTCCGCGCCCATACCGAAAGCCAGTCTGTCTGCCACATCGGCTATATGCACCTGATTCCAATGAGTGTCCGTGCAATAAAAATCCTCAATATTCAGTAAATCCGTAATGTCTATATACTGCGCAAACCCCGCTTCATGCTGCACTGTCTCGAACAATGTCTCATAGTCCAATGCCAACGCACCATGTTCATCTGCCAGGAAATAATTCTTGTCCGGTATTACCGAAATGTAACATTTGGCATCAGTACCTGCAATAAATTTATCATATACATTTTGCATTCTTCCGATAGCATAGCTGACATTGCCGGTATTCAGAGGATACTCCATCTTAACCGCATATCCGTCCTCGATGTATATACCGTTGTTATCCAACTGTCTGAACACATACAAAGACGTAATTGCCTTCACTGTTCTGAATTCTTCTCTGAGCGGAAACTGATCCAATGTATAACTCTCGAAATCAGACATAAAGCTGCCGTCGAGAAGCTTCTCTTTATTCACCTCCGGAAACTGTGCCAGATTTCTGAGTTCACTGTCCGATATCTTATCAGCAGGCTTTACCCACGCATATACTGAAAGAGCCAGGAAGAAGGTTGCAATTAAAATAACCTGAATTTTGTATTTCATCATCGCACCTCCTAAAATCTAAAATACAGGAACGGATTGAATGATCCGTCCACCAAAAATGAGGTACAAACAATCAACAAACCAAGAACAAAGACTACCTCGGCCACACTGTAAATCACATTAACCGTTTTGTTTTCTTTATTCTTGAAAATCTTATTTACCAAAAGCTTTGGAAGCGGTGTTGCTCCGACCGCTGCCATAGCTATTACCACCGCGTAACTTCTGAGATAATATCCTGTCTGTTCATTCCACCCGGGGATACCTGCACCTCCGAAAAGTCCCTTGAAATCTGCCGCCATCTGACCGAGTCCGTTAGCATTAAATATAACAAAGCTGAGTATAATAGCTGCTAATAAATATACGTGTGCCAGTGGTTTACACTTTTTAAGCAGCTTTCCAAAGGGAGTTTTTTCAAGCATCAGCAAAAGTGCAAACATAAGTCCCCAAATAATGAAAGTCCAGTCAGCACCATGCCAAAAACCGGTCAGTGCCCAGACAATCAATATATTTCTGACCCACTTGATTTTACTTACTCGATTACCGCCCAACGGAATATAAACATAGTCTCTGAACCAGCTTCCCAACGACATATGCCATCTTCTCCAGAATTCTGTTACGCTTCCGGATATGAAAGGATAATTGAAGTTCTCCGGGAATGTGAACCCTAAAATTTTTCCGATACCGATTGCCATATCGGAATAACCCGAAAAGTCAAAATATAAATGCAATGAAAATACAACTGCATATATCCAGTAAAATCCTACCGTCGGCTCCTGAATTGCTCTGAATTTGTCAACAAACTCACCAAGTACATTGGCTATAAGTATCTTTTTTGAGAGACCGATAATAAATCTCTTAATACCTTCAGCCACCTGTTCAAAGTTCTGCTTTCTGTCGGTAAGCTGTTTTTCGATGTCGGAATATCTGACAATGGGACCTGCTATCAGCTGAGGGAACATAGCAATGTACGCTCCCAGCTTAATAAAGTTTTTCTGAGCTGCAGTATCTCCCCTGTAAACATCAACAAGATAACTGATAATCTGAAAACTGTAAAAGCTGATACCGATCGGAAGTGCAACCTTAAGCAACGGTACAGACAGCTTTGTGGCTGAATTAAATGCTGTGATAAAGAAGTCCACATACTTAAAATATGCCAATCCTGCAAGGCATAAAACTGTACCTATGCATAAGAATAACTTCTTAGTATTTTTACTCTTAGCCTTCTCGATAAATATGCCCGACAAATATCCGATAAGGATTGATGCAAGCATAACAATTACAAATCTGGGTTCTCCCCAGGCATAAAAAACAAGGCTTGCCAAAAAGAGTACCACATTTTTGGCAACCCGTGGAACCGCAAAATAACATATAAGTACTACAGGAAGAAAATAGAACAAAAACGGTATACTTGAAAAAAGCATTCACGCCTCCTGATATTTAATATGCCGGGATCAAATGATTGACCTCGGCATATTTCATTACTATATATTCTATTATACACCCCGAATGCTTCAAATACTACCTTCTCGGGGAACGACACACAAATTACTGTGCAAAATTATTGTGCAAGATTTACATCATGTACAATCTGAGCAGAAGGGAAGGTTGCCTTGAGAGATGCCTCGTATGTGCTCATAATAGATGCCTCACCGAAAGCATATGCAAAATATCCGTTTGAAAGATCTGCAACAATGAGTCTGTCAGGGAATCCGCATACCCAGTTAACATTCGAGATGTTCTCCTTGAGAGCATCTGCAAATCCTTCGGGAGCTCCGGTATGTACTATAACACCTGTAAATGTATTGGCATTCATCATGTGTACAAGAGAAGCCATATCATCTACACTGCCGGCTGCTGCCTCGGGAATATAGAACTGGTTAATAATTGTGTCGGTATCACTTACATTACAGGTTCCGGGTGCACCGTCTACGAAATTATTGTAGTCTCCGCCTGCCACGGCAAACTTCTCTGCTTCGGGATAATTGTTCCAAAATACATTGAATGCATCCAAAGCTGATGTAACATCTGTAACCTCAGTCACATCGCCTGCATTTGTATTGTCGGAACTACTGTCCTCATCTTCTGTACCGGCATTGTCTGAACCGGTATTGCCGGCATCACCGGTATTGGTATCCTCATCGGGCTTAACTTCATCTGCACCGATTACAATATCGTTGGTGTCAGTGTTCTGTGTGCATGCTACGGTTCCGAGTGAAAGAACCGCAACTCCTATAAGTGCTAAAATCTTCTTTTTCATAATTTTCTCCTCCAAAATGCGACTATATATTTTCGTACATAATACCATGAATATTTCAAAAGCAGGATCATTTTCACTGATTTTTCACAGAATTTTACAACTCTATTTCAAATATTCAATAACATCTTCCAAGTCTTTCAGTACACATTCTGATAATACCACAATCTCCTCTGTGGGTTCGAGCAAGTCCGGTACCATAATTGGATGCATTTTCGCCGCATGAAGTGCTCTTATTCCGTTGTAAGAATCCTCTATTCCGTATGCCCTTTCAGGTTTCACTCCTATCTCAGAGCATGCTTTGAGGAATATGTCCGGCGCCGGCTTGCTCTTCTCTACCATGTCTCCGCAGATAACCGCATCGAAATACTCCAAAATATGAGCATCCCTAAGCTGATTTACCACCGTAGTTCTTCTTGATGAAGATGCCAATGCTATTTTCTTATTGTTGCCTTTTAGGAACTCTAGGATTTCTCTGATGCCCTTCTTCATGGGTAATCTGCCACCATCGTATTTTGTATGATACATAACCGATGATTCCTTGGCATATTCATCATAAGGGAAATCAGGTCCGTATGTCTCCAGCATTATCTCTCTGGTTCTCACCATTGTAGTGCCTATACACGCATAATACGGCTCTTTTATGTTGGGTATATTATATTTATCAGCCAGTTCTATCCAACACTCCATTACCGCGCGTTCAGAATCAAATATGACTCCGTCCATATCAAAAACAACAGCATCAAAATCCTTGCTAAGCAAAACTATATTCCTCGTCTGAAAATACTCTCAATTTATACTTGTATCCAACAATTCAAGCCGATACCGCAATGTCCGGCATCAGTCTCTGTAATCTGTCAGCGTAGGTGTCACCGAAAATGTCAAAGGTGTATCCACTCCGGGTGCAGTGGTTACCTTGTAGGTGACTGTAATTGTATTTCCCGGATTCAATATGCAGTTTAGATATCCGAGATCCAAATCACTGTAATTCTTAATTGCTACATCATTCCATCCGGTTGAAGAGAAATCTGAAACAGTTCCTCCCGCAGGTGCAAAGAAATACACTATTCCGTTCACATATCCCGAAGTTGTGATATAACCCGATACGGCTGCTGCCTCGGCATAAGTAATAATATTTGAAACCGTTACAGTCACATCATAAGTGCAAGAACCGTCTGCATTTTTTACGGCATCTCCGCATTCAACAAGGAGGTCGATATACCATCCCATCTTACATGCATTTACGAGATTAAAATACACACCTGCCGCAGGATTGTCCTTATCTCTGTTCAAACCGCCTGAACTTCCTGTACGACGAGCAACCTCCTGGCTCTCTTCATCCTCAAACCAGAACATGATTATTCTGTCCTCAATTCCGTTGTGCAATACATTCAGGAATTCAGGCATATATCCAACCTTAAACTCAGATACAAGAATGCTCATAGTTTTTTTTGCAGTCTCCGCAAAAAGATCGTCTACGAAATCATTATCCTCATTATCGGGGCTGTATTCATTCTGGTACTTTACATATACTTCGTGCTGCAGGAAAGAAGTAGCATTCTCACCGGTAAGCACCGTTCCGTCAGAAAGCTCAATATCGCCTAGAAACTTAAGCAGCTCCTGAATAATGGCGGGTGTCATTGATATAACACCGTCTACATGAACTTTCTTTCTTGCTTCATAACCAAGTGCCCAGATTTTTCCCACACGTTCAAAATCAGGACAAAAATCCGCATCCCAGGGGAAAGGCATTCCTGAGAAAAGCTCTCTCTCCTGCGCAGTTACGTTGGAACCCTCGGGGAATCCGTAATAGTAGTTCTTGTAAACAGATGAAAAATCTCCGATAGTCATGATGCCATCTTTGATTGAGAGACTTCCTATTGATCCTGGGAAACCACCCGATGCACGTATCTCGGCAGAGTTCTGTGCTGCCACAAGATAAAACTTATCACTTCCGTCTCCAAGAATAGTATGAATCAGAGGAAGGTATTCTTCTCCCTCATCATAAATAGTAATGATACGGTCGAGTTTTTCTTTGTACTCTGTAATCTTGCCGTTGGCATCCATATGAGCCAGCTCCAGATCCTGCATCTCCTGCGACACTTCCTTAAAGCCCGGCATTACTCCCTCGATAAAGGTCAGGTACTCATTTATTACCACTACATTAAATCCATCGTCAGCCTTTATATTGTCGAGCGGACATTCCTCAAGCTGATCGATAAGAGGTCTGATTACCTTATTCGATGCATTGCTCAAAAATCCCACAAGTGTGGAAATCTCACCTGTGTACTCTTTTATTTTTCCGTTCGGATCTACTCGGCTGAAATCCTTGGTATCAATATATTCGGTCACATACTGAACCTCAGGGAACATATTATCTATAAACATCAGATAGCTTCTGAGTGCCTCGTTATTAAATCCGGTCTCGGTTTTAATAGAATCCGTGGGATACTTCTGAAGCTGTTCAGACAGAGGAGTAAGAACTCTTCCCGACGCCTCATTAAGCACATCTGTAGCCATGATAAATGCTTCGATGAACGTACCGATTTTACCGTCGGAATCCACCATGCTCACATTTACATCTTTCATCTGCGCAGAAAGATCGTTCATAACAGGCATTACGCTGTCTATATAACCTACATATGCGGTAATAGCCTCACCGTTGAGAGACCCGTCAACCAGCACATTGTCTGTAGGATACTGTCTGAGCAGAGCTATCATAGGTACGATAATTGAATCGTCTGCAACATCCAATATCTCAGTAAGTTTAATTGCAGACTTAAGCTGCGGTCCTACCACAGGAAACTTTGCAATCACTTTCCAATAAGGAGTGGTCACAGCATCTCTCAAAGCAGCGTTATCTGCCTTCATTTTTTCAGAAGCAGCCTGAGCCGCATCCATATCTTTCTGAGCAATATAAGATGCTACCACCTTGACGTCCTCTTTAAGAGTACGCGCCTGCTCCTTAATAGGCTTAATCTGAAAAGCACCATACAGTCCCAATCCCAACACTATGTTTATCAGGACAAGCAGAATAATAATACCTCTCGTCAAGCCTGCTCTCTTTTTTAATTTGATAATGTTAATTTTTCTTCTTGCACCAATCATTTTTTCATCAATATCCTTGTAACTTACGCATCTCCGTCCATAGTTCCATATCCAATTCCATATGAACGTGCGGAGATGTTGAATTCTGCTGTGTTATGCGCCAATTGCTTTTGATACGCATATCATCACTTACATTCACCCAATCACCTGCAAAAAACACAGATCCGTTGTTCGCGTTTATTCCCCAACCGTCGGATATGAGAATATACACACCATCATTTGTCTTGGCATCGCTGTTAATCGGATTGCCGGTAAAAGGATTAACCGGATTGTCTATTATTCCGTGCGTAAGCATAGTCGGCACATCCGCATTGGTCATAAACTCACTGTTCACGCTAAAGCCCGTGCTTTCAAAATCCTTGAAAAGCATCAACGGATAATAGAAATTCATGTCATACATATTTCCGGCAGAAGCATCCGCATACATACCATCGGTAAATCTCATGTTCGGATTGTCGAGGTTTGTCTCATCAAGCATACAGTCGTCAACCTGCTTCATTCCCGAACCGTGATCTGCCACAATAATAATCCTTGTATTATCATACAGATCATTTTCTTTCAAGTATTCCAGCCATTCTCCAAGTTTCTTGAGCGCCACCACATTTGACTCATAATGAGCCATTTGGTCATATGTATCAAACTTTAGAGTCTTTCCGTCCAATGTAAATCTGTCTGCATGAGCCGCATCGAACTCTGCATTATCTACATTCATTGAAGGCTCATATTCCGGCTCCTGATACAACATTACGTCATGTGCCAGTTCACACACATACATGAAATAATTGTTGCTGTCATCATCCAAAACCTTTGTCATTTCAGATAGATTATCCATTGTGTAAAAATAATCCATCGCCTCAGGACGTAATCCCTCAGCATGCGACTTATCCGTTCCGGTCTGCCCCAAGAATACTTCTTCGGTATAAAATGACAATGAATTATATGCACCTGCATCATACACTGTAGGCTGAATCAACAGCGGCATAGTCTTCATCAGACTGTAGCAGAAAAAGTTTCTCTTACTGTTTTTTATTGAAAACTCCTTCTGCTCGGTGCTAATGAACTTACCGTATGTCAGATATGCATTTACACCTTCATATTGGTCGAAATAAGATACATCCGGAATCCACTGATAATTTGCATATGACGGATTAAACAAAGTAACGTCATATCCGTTGTCTGCAAACATCACAGGCAACACACTCAATGCCTCATTGTGCTTATCCATCAAAGGCTCATTAATACGCTTATTCAATTTTTCGGGAGTATACTCATAGCCTCCGAACATAGCCGGAGTAGCCATATTGGTAAAGCCCGCATAGGACACTACATTGTCGTAATACACAAATCCGTCAAACTGTTCCTTAAGTTCAGGAAGCTCGTTAAAAATATAAGGCAAATATAATCCCATAGCACGGTCAAGCATAATGTATACAACATTTTGACCGTTTTGTGACAGTGCAATCTCCGGTTCTCCGTCTTCGCGGCGAACACTGTTATATTTATTAATCTCACGGGCAATTCCGTTGATATTTACGATTCCCATCGCTGCTATTGCAATGCCTGCAATCAACATAACAGGCGCCAGCTTTTTCTTCAGGAAATGTGCCGCTACCACCATCACAGCGGATACTGCTGCCACTACCGATAAGTTTATCGCTACACTCTTGGCAGAATAACTCATGCCCGTATCAAAAATAAGCGAAGAACTCATTATTCCGAGATCCTTGCCAAAGAACATATAGTCTGCAATCGCAACCACAGAAAAAGCAACCAGGATTCTCTCAAATATAACCTTTCCGACATTCCCCGCCAATGAATAGAACACATTGAACCATACGAGGAAAGTTCCCACTGCAAGCGCCATTGCGTTCACAATATACCAGACAGGGTTATAGAAAAATGATGAATTGACAAATTCCAACGGAGAATCATTTATAACCGCAGACGGAATAAGCAATCCAACCAGTACCGACAACAAAATTCCCGTAGTTACAAACAGCCTCTTGCAGGGAATAGCTTTTATCTCAGGTAGCTTCTTGCCCTTTTTCTTGAGTATTGTCAGTATAATCGGAATCTCAAGCAACAATCCCAATATAATAAGTACTGCAGCGATTTTGATATTGCTTGTCGCGTATCTTACAACGGCAACCCCGATTGCTCCCACTCCTGCCACAGCTGCCATGCATGCCAATATAAAGGATGCATTTTTAAGCTTGAAGAAAATAGTCTTCACTAATGAGAACAAATTATTGAGCGTCCAGTAAAATACAAGGCCCGATGGTGATTTATACAAAAACACCAGGAAAAACAATGCCATAACATAGAGCTGAACCTTGGTCTTTGCAGGTGAACCCTTGGTATAAATTGCACTGGATATAAGGTTAATTGCAGTCATCAATATAGGCAATACATTGATTGCAACGGAACCAATTACCAATAATCCATCCGGCTCGCCAAGGTTTTTCAGCGGTCCAAAGCTTACACCCTGCAACAGCTCAAGTCCTGAAAGAAATTCATAAGCCGCAATAAAGAACGGAATCTCCAAAAGCAACGATACAGACCCCTTAAGAGCACTGAGAGGACTGTAATTATTCTGCCTGTAATAGGTCTGAAGCATCATCATTCTGTCGTCGCCCTTGAAGGTCTTTTTTATATGATCTATACCTCTTTTGAGCTTATTCTCTATATCGCGCTCCTGTGCCTGCATCTCATCGGCGCGCTTGTACAAAGGGAGCACCAAAAAATTCATCGACAGACTGAGCACAATTATGCAAAGTCCGGGATTCCCGATGACCCTATATGCTATGCTGTATATCACTTCAAAAAACAACTGAAGCGGTCCAATAAAGACAGCATACAAAATATTAAAAAACGACACTTTTATTCCATCCTTTACTTACTTGTACCAAGCTCCTTGAGCTTATTCTCCAAATAGTCAACGGTACGCTTTGTACCCTCCCCGCGATGTACCCAGGTCTGATTCCTTACATCCAGACGCTTCTGTGCATACTCCGGATTGGTCATACATTCATCGATCAAAGCCTTGATGTTGTCCAGACTCTCCGATGTCAACTTTTCTCCCAAAAGAGGAAGCGCTGTCATAGTCCAATAGGGAGTATCCAGCCACCATGCATCGTAAGGCGACTTATCAAACTCCGTGTCCGCATAGATAATCGGCTTGTCGTAAACCAGCGAAAAATCAAATACAACTCCGGAATAATCAGATATCAAAATATCTGCTCTGTTGAGCACGTCAAAATTGTCATTGTCTCTGTTCCACTCAAGTGAATCCGATTCGGGATAACGACTCATCAAATCATCCATCATCTCCTTCTCTGAAGTAAATGACTGAGGATGAGGTCTTACCACCACGTGATAACCTGTTTTCAGTAGTTCATCAATAATCTTGCCGCCAAACTTAGAGAAAATCGAACTGGGTCCCCACGAAGGTGCCAGCAATACCGTAGTACCCTTCTTTTCAAGCTTGGGGCTGTTCTCTAAACGCTTAACCATCTCGTCCATATAAGGCAGACCGACCAGCTCTATTTCCTTGGCCGGGAGATTTCTCAAAGCCTCAAGATTTCTGGTATCCCTCACCTGATATTCACCCGACAAAAGCAGCGCATCATAGTAATCAACACCAAACATTCTGTAGCCGGCAATTTCATTTGCCGCATGCAAAATATGCACATAATAATCAATTTTTTTAGAACGCTTCCACTGATACACCTCAAGACCGGGCGTTGTAGACAGCAATATATTGGCATTATAGAAATTGAGTCGTGCAAAAGCCTTGTTTCCCTCGCCTAAAAAGGACGCCTTGAAACCTTCTCCGACCTCCGCCTTCAATGCAGGATCATCCGCTGATGCTGTCAAATACTCTACAGCTATACCACGCTCACACAGCTCCTTGCATATCGGCTTGAAAACATTCCAATATCTTTTGTCATCGGAAAAAATGGCAATCGGCACTTTTTCGCTATCGCCTGCCACCTTTTTTCCGCCGCTTAAGGTAAACTTTATTTTTACCAGGAAAGTTCGTACAGAAAAATACACCGCGCCTATTACACTGATAAGTATGGCAAACAGCATACTTCCCGTACCGGGATCTATATACAGTAACACTTATGTATCTCCACTTATCTGTTTATATTCTTTAATGCATCCACCAGATAATCATTGTCTGCATCGTTTCTTACGGCAATTCTGATATACTCGTTGCCGTCATCAATCTTACTCGTCAATTCCTTTATGAGGATATTCTTGGTCAACAATTTCTCGCATAATACCGAAGCTTTTATACCCTCCAGCTTGCAGCATACATAGTTGGCCTCGGAAGGATATACCGTCATGTAATCAATCTCGCTGAGATTTTTTACAAAACGTTCTCTGGTTTCACGTATCTTAACCAGTCCTTTTTCATAATCCTTGTCATATTTTTCCTTTATCTGCAGATAAAACTCTGCAAAGGAATTGATATTCCATATAGATACATCCTTTTTAAGCATTGAAATCATCTCTGAATCACTGCTTGCCAGCACACCGAGTCTGACACCCGGAATTCCGTAGGATTTTGATATGCTCTTCATCACATAGAGCCTGTTGTATCTGTTCAATATATCCTCTTTGATAAGAGTATGGTCTGCGGTCTTATCTCCATCGTTGAGGCGGGCAAAATCAACAAAGCTCTCATCGACAATCAGCTTCACGCTATTGTCTTTACACCAGTCAATCAATCTGATTACATCCTCAGTCGGAATATAATTGCCTGACGGATTATCGGGATTTATAAGCACAAGCGCACCGACTCTGTTATCACTGTAAAAATCAATCAAATCCTGCGCGGTATATCTGAATCCTTCTCTGTGAGGCTTAAACGGAACTATTCTGTCGGTCTTAAAACGATTTGGATACTCCTGGAATGTTGGATAGATACATCCGAGCTTACATTCCTCATCCTCAGCAAATGCTTCTATGATTCCCTTGATAAGCTCTGCTGCTCCGTTTCCTACCACGATATGCTCCTGCTTTACTCCAAAAGCACCGCTGACAAGAAGTGAATTAACATACATTCCGGACGGATATTCCGTAAGCAAAGTATCAAAATTGGACTTCATCTCCTCCTTCATTTTAGCCGGGGGATAATACGGATTTACCAGATAGCAAAAATCCAAAAGCTTGGGATAACGCCAATAGCCGCCGTATCTTTGCATCAGCTTTTTATAATGGTCAGCCTCATTGTCGGCGAAAAGCGACTCCGCGATATTCAAATCCTGAACATTATCAATCTCGTACCATATCTGTCCGTTCAGTCGCTTAGCTTGCAAAATCTTGGAATCAAGTACTGCGATAAGCTTAATAACAGACTCATAGTACTCATTCTCACCCATTGCCTTCTCATAGGCTCCGAGTAACGGTACATAAACATTTTCAGAGAACTCTCTGCTGAATTTATAAATATTAACGGTCTTGTAGTACTGCTCTTTATCGGAGAACTTGAGATGCTTACCGGGAATAAAGCTTGAAATGCAATCGTTTTCATCAAGTTCCATGCAGGTACCGTCCATCCAGCTCTCAAACTTATCTACAAGAGCCAGATTCTCTCTCGGGTCATCAATCAATGCATCGATAACACTCTCCTCAAACACAAGATCGGACTCAAGAAGCAGTGTAGAATCACTGCACAGATAATCCTTTGCCAATGCTAATGAATATATATTGTTTGTCTTGTCGTAAATAGGATTATCTATAAACTCAATCGGAGTCTTGATATCAAGTGTATTGATAAAATCAATCAGCTTCTGTCCCTTATATCCGACAACTATCACAACCTTGGTCAGATTCTTCTTATCAAGTATTCTGAGTGCACGCTCTATCATGGTCACACCGTTGACCTTTACCATGCACTTAGTATTATCATTGGTTAAATCTTTAAGTCGCTTACCCATTCCGGCAGCTAAAATAATTCCCTGCATCAGATTATCTCCTTTATGTGGCCATAGAATCCACACACTAACATATTATTATAACACATATACCCTAATTCTACAAAAAGGCCTTGAAACAAGCATTTCACTCATTCCAAGGCCTTTAATTCATTTTGTATTCTATTTAGAGCTTTTACGATTTAGCTAAGCATCAATACCATCGTATGCGCTATCTTCTCTCGTCAACAACAACCGCAAACTTGCGCTTGATGACCAATATATCCAGCAACAGAATGATTACTGCATACTCGACTATCGGAATAATAAGCTGCATCGGATCGTTTATTGAGTAATTGAGGTAAGTAAAAATGTAAGTAGGAATAAACTTACCAAAAGGCAGGAAGAACAACAAATCGGGTGATGCCGCCACAGACAATCCCATTGTAATAATAACCAGTGCACTGTGCTTGTAAGTAACAGACAATGCTATAGTAATTGCCACAATACTGAATACATTTATTGTAGTGGCCAAAGCACTGATAAGCGCAAGTCCGATGGAATAGTCGTTCTCAAGGAACGTCGATCCGATCAAATAGTAAATGAAATATGAAATTCCTGCAGGTACCGAACAGAATGTTGAATATACCAACTGCTTTGAAAGGAATATTTCCTTCTGCTGATAGCCGTTACAAATCGGAAGAATCAATCTGCCTGACTTAATCTCCTTCGGAAGTACACTGAAAGAAAATGCTATAGCCAATATAGAATAAAACAGTCCGATTTCTGTGCTGTAAAATGCCATACTCTCAGACAATATCTGAGGAAAATAATTCTTGAGGAAATCCACCATTGCGGTAATTCCGCTTGCAAGCTGCTCAATATCAACCGAAATCAACTGAGTCAGACGGGGAATTACTGCTGTCAGTGCCAACACAAATGCCATGAATGCTACCAGGAATACAATACTTACTCCGAGCTTCTTGCTGCGCAGGAACTCGTTCCTGTCTTTTTTCATACATAAACTTAATCTACTCATTTTGTCAGAACCTCCACCATCAATTCTTCAAGGTTTAAGAACGACACCTTCTTGATTGATGAAATCGAACAGGTCAGCTTGCTGATTTCATCGAGGAATGTCTGCTGGATATTTTTATCGACTCCGTCCTTGGGCTTGCACACAACATTGCCCACCCCAAAACCTTTCTTTGCGGTAAAGTTAACCAGCTGACTGTTAAGTTTCTCAACGAATGCTTCATCGACAGTCTCACCGCTGATATTGAGTTCGTAGTCACAATCGTTCTCCAATACCGGGCTGTTCAGATCAAATTCATTGGCAATATATCCCTCATTGAGGAATCCGATTTTGTCGCACACCACCTCAAGATCGGCAAGAATATGAGTAGAAAGAATAACAGTTGTACCGCCATTCTTGAGCTGCTTAATCAGCTCCATAACCTCGCGTCGTCCGACAGGATCCAATGCGGATGTCGGCTCATCAAGAAGCACTATTCCGGGATTTTTCATAGTTGCGACATAAATACCGAGCTTCTGACGATTACCGCGTGACAAAGACTTTATCTTAGCATTTGTCTTGAAATTGAGCTTTTCAAGTGCTTGGATATAATCTTCCTTTTTTCCCTTGTAATCGGTTCCGAGCAGGAACTCTACATATTCCTCTATGCTGAGATAATCATAGAAACTGGGAAGATCGGGAAGATAGCTGAATCCGCCTTCTGGAATTTTCTCGTTGTTTACCTTGCAGGTACCTTCAGAACACTGCGAAATGCCTGCAATAATATTAAGAAGAGTAGTCTTTCCGGCACCGTTTCTGCCCACAAGACCATATACCTCTCCATCCTGAATATTCAAGTTAATTCCTTTAAGAACATAATTACCCTTGAATTCTTTTTTTACGTTTTCAAGAAAAATCATTTTATTTCTCCAATATTACTGTGATATGTTACACAAAATACCCATTGAAAACATTAAAACATTTATGTGATTATTTCGTCAACAAATTGCTTTTTTTCAGACCGTCTTTCACGGCATCGGCTATGAAAATAATAATGATTAACAAGATACCGATTATAAGTGTTATTATGCTCGGACGTATTATTGTGTACATATTGGAATTGGCTGCATCAAATCATGATTCCTGAGGTACCCATCAAAAGTGCCATAAACAGAAGCATTATAAATACAACCTGTAATAGTTTTGTTCTGATTGACTTAGACATTTACTTGATATTCCCTACTTGCACCAAGATGCAAATTCCTTATCACCACGAAGTTTCATAGCGGGACATACATGCGGATGTCCGGGACCAAAGCCGCACGCAGGACAATTAAAGCATTTTACATAATCGGCATCATTCAAAATAGCTTCAGAAAAAGCAGGGTCGGCGAGCAAACCACACGCAAGATCGATAGTATCTATTAAATCGTGCTCAAACATGTATCTAACCTTCTCAACATCCCTAAAACCGTTGACAGTAGAGACGGGCACTCTTCCCTTGAAATGCTCATGCATTAATACTCCGAGTGCCGCAATCTTGTTGTATGGAAGGCTCTCATCGTGAGGCATCATATTGAATTCTCCGATACCGCATGATACCTGCAGATAATCGCAACCCGATTTTACATAATACTCTGCAATGTTCAGCGATTCCTCTATAGTTGGATCGGCTCCCGATATTCTCGCAGATATGATAAAATCTTCGCCGCATGCCTTTCTGATTCCCTCTATAATTTCACATCCGAGCCGAGCCTTATTCTCAAGACTTCCGCCGTACTCGTCCTCACGCTTATTAACATTTGAAGCAAAATCATTGATAAGATATGCATGGCATGCGTGAAGCTGTACTCCGTCATAACCGGCCTTCTGCGCACGAACTGCAGCGTCAATAAAATTCTTAACAGCTTTCTTGATATCGTCCTTGGTCATCTCCACTGCTTCACCGTTGCCCCATTTTACTGCTGTAGGTGAAGTCATCGGACCGCAATCGGGATGAGTTCCCAATCCACCGTGATGAATCTGCGGAATGACCAATGCATCGTGCTTGTGCACCGCATCCGCTATTTTCTTGTGACCTTCTATCTGCTCATCATTCCACAGTCCCAGCTGGGTGGGGAAAAGTCTGGCTGCTTTGTCCACACATGTAGCCTCTACCACAATAAGTCCGCATCCATGCGCGGCACGAGCCTCATAATGAGCTACAAATTCATCTGTCACCAATCCCGAATCATCTGTATCGAATTTAACGGTAGGTGCCATTGTTATTCTGTTCTTACAAATCTTTGTACCAATTTTAATAGGTGATCCAACGTCAGTCATTTATCTGTCCTCACAATCAATATTAGTAATATATATTGCCCAATTCACGTATATCGATGTATTCAGGCTCCGATGCATATTAGAATCCCAATACATCATTAACAAGGATAACGTGTACTCTATCCTTGTGTCGCTCAAACCTGGTAATCAAGAAATTGCAGCATATGGTATCCATAGACTTGCAGTTCATACAGGTTCCGGTCTTTGAACATGGTGTATCAAGTCCAAAGCGCTGTGCATTCATGGTTGCCGCATCATTTCTAGCCCTCTTCATAGCCGCATCCACATCACCTGCAACCTTGTTCATACCTACAATCAGCACCAGCTTGCGCGGGCCGTATGCGTAGGCTGATACTCTGTTGGAATTGCCATCGATATTTACCAGTATTCCATCATTTGTGATAGCGTTGGCACTTCCCAAAAACACATCTGCATCGTATGCAAAAAGCTCAGCAGCTCTCTTGTCGGTGGCTGCATCTCTGTCACAGTAATCATAATTACCGCTCTTCATAGCATCTGCCAGACCGATTTCATTTACAGACATTGAGCCACCCTTGGTTACTTTGCTGCCCTCGGGTATAAGTTCCAGCGCAATCTCAAGAGCCTCCTCTTTTGTATGCGCGTAATATCCTGACATATTTCTTGATTCCAGGCCTTTTATTACGGTTTTAGCCAATAAATCATTTCTTTTTACAATATTCTCGTTCATCAGTATCCCTCCACCGCTCATAGCTTCTGAAACGCCTGTAAATGCTCTGAGCATACACGATTTATTATACAATATTCCATCTATGCTCAATATCGTATTATTGCTACAAATTTGCTTCAAAAAAAGAGCATGATTCATATCATGCTCTTTTCAAATACATTAATTAAGTTACTTCTTAATGAATACAATTCGGTAATTCCATTTCAATTCTCATCTAGAGTTTTTTTAGGAATTTTTTTCAATTTTTTTTACATAGAGATATAGGTTCTGGTTATCATCACTGTAATCATTCGCCGTTATAATCTCCATCATTACATGTCTGTAAGTGTCACCAATTTTTCTCTTGTAAAATATCATCCATGAGGTCTTACCGGAAGCAAAATGCTTTCTCAGGTTATCTATATCAGTCTTTTTGAGATAATCTTCCACATAATCGGGATGAACCTGGCCGGCTCTCGCAAAGCCCTCCAACCATCCGGAAATGCTGTCGGAAAATCCGCGCTCTACGGTTTTCTCCTCATCCTCCATATTTACAATCTGATAGGTGTCATCCGTGATATTGATTTTTAATATCTTGGTGTACAACTGACACAGGGCAGTATGTGCATCCTTCTGACCTCTGCGGTCCACACCCTTATGCCTGTAGTACTCTTCCTTGGATTTATTCATATATTGATCGGCCCTGACAATCATCTCATGAACCGACGCATCAGGCATCTCACTCCTGACAACGTAACCGGTCGATAATGAAATGCTTTCTACCAGCTTACCTGTCCAGGCTGCAACCGTCTGCTCCAAAGATTCTTTTATACTCTCCAGCTGCTTATCATTGCATCTGATAATAGCCGCGAACTCGTCGCCTCCGGTTCTGTACACATTACCGTAATTCGAAAACACCTTCTTGATACAATCCACCGCACCGACAATCATTTCATC
>JAKSRV010000017.1 GCA_024403435.1 Lachnospiraceae bacterium | reverse complement strand
AGAATAGACATAAGCACTACATCAATATAATAATCAAACATCATTCCCGCTTCCTGATATACATCCTTACAATGTACAAAGCATTCACCTGCGGTAACAAAAGCTCCGTAACCTTCGGAAACTAACTCTCTGTAAATAACCAAAGCCGAAGCCCATGTAGGCACTATCAATGAAAATGTCACACCAAGAATTCCTGTAATAACCGCGCTGACAACAGTATATTTTCCTGCTGCCTTTTTGTAAAAGGTGAAAATAAGTATTACTGTAATAATGCTTGCATAGAATACAATGTAGCCAAGCTGCTCTATTCCGATACTTACAGCCGCTCCGATCAGACCGCCGCCGATGGCTGCCAATATTCCGAGCGGTACTCTCTCTCTTTTTGCGTTTTCCTGCTCCTTCATCATATTGAGTCTCTGCTCTATATGTGAAACATTATCCATACTGTAGAAACAAAAACTTCCGTTAATGCTATACAAATGAATGTTGTAGATACCGCCCAACTCATCGCAACCGGTAAATCCGTTATTCTTTAATAAATTTGTTACAGCCGCAACCGAATCGACGAGATTTTGCATTACAGTCTCGTTATCTTTATTACCGTCGATGACCAGATTAACCTTGTAATTGTTGACATACAATGTAACACCCTGCGGGAAGTATATTCCACGGAACATATCGTAACTCATTGGCTGTCCCATATAAGTTGCGCACAGATGAACCATCAGCTGCGGCATTCTGTTTATTCTTCTCTCTTCTACCAAAAAAGGATAACCGCTGTTGTTACCGTGGCAAAATGTTCCTTTTTTGTCCAGCATGAGATTCATAAGTTCTGCCAGATCTTTCAAAATCTGTCTTGTGTTAGCTACTGCCATTTTTTCTTCCCCTCATATAGTAATTTATGCGTACCATACACGCATCAAACGATATAAATCCTCATAATCACTGCCGGCGATTGTCTCCATGCACGAATGCATTGCCAACATCGGTATACCCAAATCTGCCGCGGGTATCGGCAGGAATGAACTCTCTATCGGTCCCAAAGTCTGTCCTCCGGGAGTACCGGAACGATTGGCCTGAACCTGAAGCTTTATATCGTACTTTTGACTAATCTGCTTAAGTACTCCGCTCATTGCCGCGTCCGAAACATATCTTTGCGAAGCGCTGGTTTTGAGCACAATACCTTTCCCCAAATACGCCTTGGAGGTGACATCAGCCTTCTCCGGATAATTGGGATGAACCGCATGCGCTCCGTCAACAGAGAGCATTGCGCTGTGCGAAAGTGCCGTGAGCTTGTCCATATCCTTAAATAAATCAGACTCAAAAATACGGTCAATAATCCAACTGAATATCATTGAATCGGCACCCTGCTTGGTCCTGCTGCCGATTTCCTCATTATCAAACAAAGCAACAATGCTCAGATCGTTATCATCCTCTGCACTGTCTTCCGGATCGATTATTCCCTGTACCAATGCCGCTACCGAACCGACATTGTCTATTCTCGGTGCAAGCAAAAACTCTCCGTTTATTCCACAACATGAAGCCTGCTCACAGATATAAAGACTTAAATCATAATCCAATATATCCTCGGGACTTACGCCCGCTTTTGCAGCAAGTGCTTTTACAAAACCACCCTCACCCTGCTTTATGTCGGTGCCTGCAAGATTACATACAGGAATCAATTCCTTCTGTGCATCAATTTTCTTTTCTTCAATCTCTCGGTCCATATGCGGAGCCAGAGAAGGAATGATAAACCAAGGCTCTTCACTGTCAAATATCACAGTTTTCGGCGAAAATAAATTGTCACTCTTCAGCACCAACCTGCCCGCAACACCTAAAGGTCGATCAAACCATGTTCTCTTGAGAGCGCCACCGTATGGCTCAACGTTTACACGTTCCACGTTGGCTACAGCGCCCATATCTGCTGCAGGTTTTATCTTAAAGCTCGGCGAATCGGTATGCGCACATGCGATATGCATCTTGCCGTTTCCGACATTTTTGCTTACCTTAAAGGCAAACAATACTGAAGGGTAGGGAGTACAAAAATACTTCCCACCCTTGCTTATACTAAATTTTGTATCAAAATTCAATTTCTCAAAGCCGGCCTTTTCCAGCTGCATGCGCGAATATTCCACAACATGAACCGGACTCTTGGCCGCCTCAAGATAACCTACCAGTTGTCTCAACTCGTTAGTCATTATTTTGCTCCCATCATCGGTAATGAAGTATCTTCATCAACTAATCGGTAACATATGAAATCTCTTTTTTGTCTGCATCAAGCAGTATATCGATATCCTTATTATCTTCTCTGCGATGATCCTCTCTAACACGAATAATTCTGTCATCCTCGAGATACAAATCAATATATGTATATGCCGCACGTCTGGGTACTCGCATACGAGTGAACTTTGTTCCGCGAGGCAAATCAACGATAGGACATTCCGCAACACTCTTGTCTATGTCCTCCTCATTTGCGGGAACCTGCCATGCGCGAATATCTGATTCAAGCTTGAAGGTCTCCTTTAGATACTCTTCGTTGATATAGTAGTATTTCAAATCATCATCAAGCAGTTCAGGTTTACCGAGATTATTCAGCTTATACTCCAATGTCACTGTGACAGCTCCGATACAGTACACTGTTCTTCTCAGTCTGAGCTTCATAGGGTTAAGCTTTTCACCGTTTTTATTTTCGATGCCTACATTAATGTTATCTACTGTGACATTGCAGTTATGATGAAGTCTCAACACACCTACGGGAGATACGGTGTATTCCTTATCATTTGCCACCATCCATATCACATCGATATCGCCGAAGTGAATAAAATATGAATCTCTGTTGGCGGTATTTAATATAACACCGATATCCTTTTTCTTGTGGCCCCACTGAACATACTGATCCTCGTGAAGGAGCTCATCGGTATTAATCTTTAACGGAATATCCTCACCGTGATTTCTGACCGCATACTGTATATTATTCCTGATAGGCATCATGAACGGCTCGGAGCTTGCATCACAGTCAATAATCACTGCCTTATCAACAGCACGTCCCATTGCTGTTACCTTCTTCTCTTCACCCTTCTTCTTTTCGTACAGTTCGTCAATAATCTCACTCTTTTTGGCTTCTGCGGCCCTAAACTGTCTGTACAATGTATTGATAGAGAAAACCTCAGCCAATGCTACCGCAGGTCTTGCTCCCGAATTGAAAAATACCTTCCAAATCTTAATCAATCCGTACAGCGCCACAACAATGCTCAAAATTCTGTAAGTCTTATCACCGTATACAGTATAAAGTGCTCCCGCAACCACGAATGCAATTCCGGGTACCAGCATTCTCTTCTGCTTCTCATATTCACGGTGTATTCTGTCTACACGTCTGGTTGCAAGTTCCAACTCATAGTCGAGATTGACATTCTTATACTTCTTTTCAAGCTGCTTACGTCTGTTCTTCTCCGCCTCGGCAGGATTTCTGTTGAGGATGACTTCTTCCTCAATATAAATAACATTGAAACTTCTGAAAAAGCCGAAGAACGATACCAGTGCCAGAAAAGCAGCCAAAAGACATTTATTCATTGCCTCGGCTTTTACTTCCTGGTCAAGAACATATTCGCTTATAAATCTGTCGGTACTTACACCCAATTCCGCATAGCGCTCTTCATCAAGTTTAAGCTCTTTTTTTACAAACTTGCCGACTATAGGAATTTTATCATTACTCATTCCAAGTGTTTCGAGTCTGTTGTACAGGTCAATATCATGAACACCAACATGTAAATACTTACCGTCGCTCAAAAGTATATCATAGTAGTGGTAATCGTACAGAAATCCCTTTGTATCGGCAGCAGAACCTTCACCTAGATATACACCGATCTCACATGTAACATACATATTGTTTTTTATCATATCCTCAGTGACCAATGATATATCCATCGGATGTGCCGAATCGAACCACTGCGTACCGTATATTACTCCAAAGTATGTACCTGCCGCAAAAAGCAAAACATATACTATTGTTTTGACTGATAATGAAACTCTCTTCTTCATAAGTCCCCACTTATTTTTTAATATCTGTTTCAGATATATTTTTAATACTAATCGATCTCAAGATACTTTTTAAGTGCCGGAAGCGCTGCCAAAGCATCATTATATCCCTCATAGTAGAGGGCTCCCAGTTTTTCCATATCTTTTTCGAGTCTGCCCACCTCAACTGCTCTTGTGGGTATAATCTGGAAAAGTTTCCCATTCTTTTCCATCTCCTCGATAACATCACATTCGTGATTATACTCTAAATTGCTGTGACGAAGCGCATCCGCAAATTCAGGATACTTCCTATAGACCATAGCCTGTGCCCTTGCAATCTTGGGCTTTTTACGATACTCCCTGTCTCTGGTGCGTACTACTACAATTTTATCAAATTTTTCGTCAATAGCAAATTGAATCGGAATTCTGCGGCTTACTCCGCCATCCAGGCATTTCTCACCGTCAACTTCTACCGGCAAAGAAAGAATCTGCATCGCCGAAGAAGCTCTGCAGGCCTCTATTATATCAGGGCACTTACCCTTTTCATAATATACCTGCTGTCCGTTTTCACAACTGGTTGCTGCAGCTATAAACCTGCGCTCACTGTTGTTGAAGGCATCAAAATCAAACGGATCGAGTTCATCATACACATCAAATAAAAACTTGAATCCATAGATGCTCTTGTTCTTTGGAATAGCCTTCACCCCAAAATAACGCGAATCATGCCTATAAGCAAGAGTAATTCTTGCACTGCGACCTATCTGTCCAGACATATAATTCAGTCCGTTGAGCGCACCTGCAGATACTCCGACAACCACCGACAGATTAATATCATTTTCCATCAGCGCATCCAGGACACCGCTGGTATATACTCCTCTCAGCGCACCACCCTCCAATATCAGACATCCCCTGGTAATCTTGTCGGATGCCTTACCGTTTGGAAGCTTTGCCAGACCCGAAAAGACTTTCTTTTCCTTTCTTGCCTTATCTCTGCGCTTCATTCGTTTTCTTATATATCCGGTAATGATATTACCTTTCTTTTCTGTCTTCTCAGCCATTTTCTATAAATCTCTCCCCGATAGTTACATCGAAGATTCCCCTATATCAAGTTATTAAGCCTGTTATATTAATTCCATAGCGACATCCAGCTCGGCTTTGACTTTTTGTTCTTATCATTATCCATGTTAAGCCCCAGCGCAAAGCTGTTGTTTTTGATAAAACTGTTCAGATACTCATCATCCATTTCACAGCAAATCTCACGAGCCGGCTCACGATTAATTTCAAGCATTCCCTTCAATCCGACCACAGCATATTCTGCCTGAGGCAGCTTAACCAAAGCCTTTATCACCTCTTCAGCACTGCTCCTCAGCTCATCGCTCAGTTCATCGGCATGCTGCACATTTTTAAGGAAATCACATTTCCTTATCATTGAATTGACCAGCACCGACACTTCTTCAGGATTGGTAGGCGCAGCCTTCCTTCCGCTTATGTAATCGTCCGCAGACACCATTTTGCTCTGCTTCTCGCAAAACTCAACAAACTGGTTGCCTTCACGCGCTCCGATATTTCCTATTATCTTGCTGTATATTACAGGATTACTCACATCATCGCAATACTTAAGTATATCACTAACTCGGTCCCAAGATCTCGGAGTTGCAAAAATCATTGCTCCCTCACCCTCCTGGGCCTGTGTATGAAGTGCTGACGGCTTGAATGTCAAATAATCCACCACATACCTGTGAACACCCGTCGGAATGGCAAAATCATTTTTCCAACTCGCAAAATCAGGCTCTATATAATGAATCTCAAATCTGTCGGCCAAAGGACCTGCCAACTGAATATACACACCGTCATCGTCTTCTCTGTTGCCGAGTGCGATTACAAAGCATCCGTCCGGCAATCTGTACTGTCCGATTTTACGATCCAATATCAACTGATATGCAGCAACCTGAACCCTCTTTGAGCAGGAAGTGATTTCATCCAGCAAAAGAATCGTATTCTTGCCGTCGCGCTCCTCATTCGGTAAAATCTCCGGAGCAAGCCAGACAGTCTTGGTTCTGCTCTCATTCGGATAAATCAAACCGCCTATCTCAACCTCAGACATCTGTGCCAGTCTTAAGTCTATAACCTTGTAGCCGTATTTTTTACCGATCTGCCTAATCAGCTGAGATTTTCCGACACCGGGGGCTCCCAGGCCAAGTACGGCATACTTAAGATTATGCTCGATATTAAATTCTATAGTTTTTCCAAAATCATTCAGTGTCATTGATATTCTCCGGTCCGCTTAATACACGCAGACGTTCTCTATAATCTGGCTATTCTTCCTACAGCGAGCAACTCTTCATGTTCTATAATCTCACTGTTAATAACCTGTATTGTCTTTTTCCTAAGCTTGGCACTCTTATATCGGTCTTCCAGCAAACCGTAATAACCATCAGTCAATATCACCATTATATCCGGTGTTATTTTCTCTTTCTCAAGCCAACTGTACACGCAATTGATATTTGTTCCTCCGGATGAATGCGGCATTGAATGTTCCAGTTCCTTAGCCTTGCTGATACCTCTGTAAACGTCAGTAACCTGGGTATCCCAATATGCCAGGTTCAACACACAACCGCAATCCTTTACAATAACGTACAGCTGACGCAGGAAAGTCTGAAGCTGTTCCATAGATACAGAACCCGATGTATCTACAAAAGCCCATACCTCTTCGATAACTTCCTCGTCCTCACAATGTCCCGGCAAAATCAGGTCCATGTGAATATATTTTCTTTCCGGTGTGGCATATGAGCTGTCATCCGACTGCTTCTGCGTCACATATTTTTTTAATATACTCTTCCAGTTCAGGGCCTTGCCAACCGTAAGATTCAACATCGGTTCCGGAACATAATAACTGCCCACAGCCGATCTTCCCGCATTTCCTTTGCTACACGCTTCTCTTACCAGACCCGCGATGATTTCCTTCAGTTTCTCATCATTAAGAAGTTCATCCGGATTATGGTAGTGTCCACTCAGACAGTCTCCTCCGGGTTCACAGTCTCCGACTTTTTCCGTTATTCTTTCAGGTATCAGATCAACGTTGATTTTTACATTTTTACTGTGATATGAGCCATAGTTACTGTACCTGTCTCTGACTCGGATAATATCTTGTCCGGGGCCGCTGTCTCTATTGTCTTCAACTATTTTATCATAAATGTATTCAACCGACTCGGTATGATATATCTCGGCGTACATACCGCTCTTGGGCGCGCTGAAGGGAATTCCCTCCTTATTCATCTTGGGGCCCAATTTATTTCGCAGCATATCATTTACCACAAAATCCGCTGCCACATTCCATAACCTGGGATCACGTTCTTTTTTCCTGCGCGTATGCATCAGCAGAACATGAAACACCTCATGCATAAACACAAAATTGCGCTCTCCCGCATTCAGTGATTTCATGAAGTCTTTGTTGTACATAATACGGATACCGTCTGTCGCCGCCGTGGATATCGAAGGTGTCTCCACAATAGACAGCTTGGTCATGATATCTCCGTAAAAGGGCATCACTCTGAGCATCATTATCTTAAATTGTACCAGGTCCTTTTGTATATCAGACATAGCTGCTCTCCGCCCTCTTCATATCTATTCTATAAAAATCATGCGTGGTAAATCTCCTCGCCCCCATAACCACAGGTCAATCTGTTGTCGGGTCGGTATACCAAACCTCTGGCATAGTCTGCACCACTGTCCTTAACTGTGCATTTACCGTAGAACTCAATCAAATCTCCGTTGCCGGACACATAGACACCGTCTCTGCATCTGCATATGTCATAATCAAAATAGCCTCTTGTAAACATGTATGCCGGATCGTCTTCATTTATCAAAGCCGCATAATCCAAGGCCTGCCCGGCGATAAACGAATTTATAGGATTACCGGTAATAAAGCTTACCTTTCCCACACCTATATCTATCGCATGGTCGAGGTACTTATGTATCTCCTCTCGAGAACCGATATAGTCCTTCATGAGCATACAGTTCATCACAAAAAGGTCTCTGTATGAAACACTTCTGATTGCCGCCTTAAGCTCCTTCATATCCGGTACAGCCGCGCCGAATATAGAGCGATTGATTTCGTCATCATAATGATGTCTGCTGATATGAACCTGATCGAGACAGGACAACTTCTTTATCCTTAGAAGCCCGTCCAAATCCACTCCGCTCGTATCAAGGCTTACTTCAAAATATTTATCACCCCAGATGTCATATATCATATCGATAATGTCGGAAACCAAATCCGGCAGCAGCATCGGCTCACCACCCGTAATTTTGATTCCTCTGATGACATCATTTTTTCTCAGGCTGATGAGTGTCTTTTCCAGTTTATTCACATCCAGTACAGCTTTATCGTTTCTGTTCGCGTGCGCTATGCAAAAAGGACAGCTGCACGGACAAAATGAAGTAGGAATAATTGTAAGCTGTATCCTCGCTTTATCCTTAACTCCGTAATTTATACCGTCTGAACTGCATATGTAGTTTTTTACTTTTATATTGTGACCCAGCACATTAATTGTTGCGGTATGAGGAAAATCCAATCCACCCTGCGCTGCGTCTGTACCGTTTTTTTCCCGCTTCACATCAAAGGATTGAGAACAGCTTGTATTTTGCATAAATCGCCTCCGATAATCTACGATCTGACAGCAATCCGTTTTCATCATATACTGCCATATCGCTTCTGTTGTATATTGGAGTCTTGTTACTTATCCTATCGGGGCGTGCCATCTTGTTGCCAACCAGAAAATTACGAGAATAAATATAATAATCGTTTCCGTTATATTTCACCCGATGAACGCTTATGTAAAATCCAAAGCTTCTGTACACCTTGATTGTACCTGCAACAGTGCTTCGATCATCAGATACATTAAAGCTGTCCAAAACACAAAAATACAACTCATTGTTTCTGTTGTAATAGCTCTGCGGAAGTATCGAAGCTTCACGCAGACGATCACTCACCCACTGCCTCTCATCTTCAGCATTGACATAGACACTCCTTTTGTCATATATCTGCTTTCTGATGGCAGCATCCTCCTTGCATATTGCCGGAAGACCACTCCAGCTGAATACGGTTCTGCGCATGTCTGGCGAAATGTCCAGCTTGGGTTGATCCACAAGAAAAAGTGAACACATGCTGTTATCAATATGATTGGGAAGATTAAACTCCTTCAGAACACTCAGCCACTCAACCTGATCAGCCTCATTGATAAAAAGACGTTTCCCATCGCTCAGCAGCACTGTTTTTTTCAGTGCTTCGTTAAAATCGTTATAGCTTGTCTTAAAATCAACATAAAGATTACTTATGCTTCCGTCGGGGAATATCTGTGTCCTTCCGTCCGCCATAGTCTTTATTGTCGAAGGAATATGTAGCTCCTTCAAGCTGTCACAGTCATAAAAAGCATAACTGTCAATTTTTTCAAGTTTATCTGAAAATTTAATTACACGGAGCTTTTTACAACCTTTAAACGCATATGCTCCTATGCTTTTGACCGTATCCGCAATATATACCTTCTCAAGATTTACGCAATTTTCGAAAGCATTGCTTCCTATAGCTTCAAAGCCTTCTCCGATATATATCTCACGAAGAGAATTACATTTACAAAATGCACCGTCACCGATTTTGGTTATTCTGTGGCCGTTATAGATTGTAGGAACCTTCAGTATGGTCTCCGTGCCGCTCCAGGTGATAAAGGTATCCTCAAGGATACAGTATCTGTCATCCATATAGGTAAACATATCTTAGCACCTGCCTTCCCGTCTGAGCGCTTCCTCTCGCTGTCTGCGCAGGATTGCCCGACTGTCGGCTTCACGTAAATCCTTGGCCGTGATCTCCGTTTTTTTCGAATAATCGGAAAGCTCCGGAACACTTCCGACCGCTTTTGTAATAATATCCAATATCTGGGTCGGGGAATTCTGTTCCTTAAGGATAGTTTCGAGCTGCTCCATCGAATAGCGCAGTTTCAGACTGTCACCGCCACAGTTATGAATAATTCGTTCTATAAATGCAATCAGTGTTTTTTCATCCATACTCAAAACTCTCCTCCATCATCTATTATACCCCGAAATTTAGTAAAAAAGAATCTCGCATGCGAGATTCTCTGCCTGCGGCGGGTCGATTTATCGACATTTTCCTATCCGCCGCAGTGCAATCCTCGCGGAGCGTTTTGTGTAATAGGAAAGCAATTTCCTATTACACAAAAAAATCCTAGAAACCCTTATTTAGGTTTCTAGGATTCGTACGTCGGAGTGACAAGATTCGAACTTGCGGCCTCCGCCTCCCTAAGACGGCGCTCTAACCAAACTGAGCCACACCCCGTGACAACGTTGATATATTATCACGGTATATAACTTTGGTCAAGCGTTTTTTACAAAAAATTTTATTTTTTTTGTGAAAATAGTATTCTAACTGTTTTCATCCAAATTCATAGCCTGATTTACGACATTGCGCAAATCAATACCTGCAGAATGAATAGCCTCCAAATTACTCTTAAGCTCCGCACTCATCTCATTACCGAGAGAACTCTCCGAAAGCTCAATAACAGCATTCATAGGTGTACGTATCTCCTCAGACAAAGTCGAAAGGAATTCGTTCTTGGCTTGATTCTCCTTGTCGGCTCGCCACCTTCTGATATAGTTCATCAAAGTGCTTACCAGTTCAGACATCCAGAATATATCAATCGGAGTATAGTGTACTGAATCGCAGCGATCAAAGTGCCATGCTCCGGTATACTCCCCTTCTGACAGCGTGGTAGGAATCCACAGCTGAGCTCCCAAAAGAACCTGCGTGGACACTCTTTCATACAATGCTCTGATATCGTCTCGCATGTTCTCTTTACCGAGATTATCATTATCCGCATAAATCTCAAGGTATCCGTTATCATCGTACATGCGCTTGATATGCTCTGCTTCGTCCGAATTGATACCTCCGAAATAATCTCCCAGCGAATATTCCGGCTTTGAAGTCCACTCGTACATGGTATTGGTCTGGCCGGAATCGATATTTCCCTGTATAACCACAATACGATCCAAATTGAAGAAATCGGATATCATATAGAACACAACTTTAATGGTACTCTCCGAATCCTTTGCGCCGCGAAGCAAATCTGACACAGAGTTGGTAAAAAGCTGACACTCTGTCATTCGTTCACGTCCTTCTTTACTGCTGATATATTCATCCAGCTTGAGCAAATCAAACAGGCTGCGGGTTCTCTTCTTGGTAATCGACTTCTTGTAATCCAACCTGTTAAAGTTGGTAAACTCATCCATATTGTTAATATTTACCTGGCCGTAAATAATCTCACATTTAAGCGAATTCGGTTCCTTCTCTCCGACATATATTCCTCCGAGTGCCTCCAGCAAATCCTGCTGAATCTGGAAGCCGTCCACATATTCCAATGATGGCTTAAAGAAAAGGAAATGAGCTCCGTGCAATCGACAGCAAAACTCAGGTCTCTCCACCTTTGAAAACAAAATCTGCTTAATCTTTTTGAGGATGACATCACCGTATATAAATCCGTAGGTCTCCACAATTTTATCAAAATTGAGCACGGTAATCGATAACATCATACCGTCGTGATAGCATTCCGGAAGACGGCAAATATAATTTTTCATATATTCATAGTAAAACATTCCTGTAAGCTTATCGGTCTGCTTTTCTATTTCACGCCTTTTCTCGTCACGTTTTATCGCCGATATATCGCGGATAAGACCTATATATCTGTCAGCTTTACCGTTGGTGTCGTAGATTACTCGACCCTCTATCTCAAAATAGCCGGACTCCACTCCATACACGTCACGGCCATCCTCATCATTTTCCGCCGGAATCTCCAAAGTATACTCGGGCATCATTACTTTTTCCAACACATATCTGCTGATGAGTTCATACATTTTATCAGGCAGTTCGGTACTTCCGATAAACGGCATAATCTCAAACGGATGCTTTTGTTCTTCATCTCTACCTATCACACGATCACTGGCAGTAAAGCAGTCAGTCTCGTATGTGTACTTGAATAAAATATCATTGGTACCTTCGAGCAAAAGTTCGTAGCTCTCCCTCTCACTCTGAAGATCGGTAACAAGCTTTTGTTGGTCGGTGGCTATCTGTTTTGCTCTGTTGAGGAATACCTCCAGAAACAGAAAAATAATAATGAACTCAAAGGTAAATCCAATAAGATAGTTTCTGAAATTAATAGAATGAGAAAGCAGCCCTGTGGTGACCTCATAACGCTGCGCGGTGTTAAAATAAAGACTGAATGCCATCGCCACATAAGAACATACTGTGCAACATCCCGTAAACAGCTTACTTAAATATGCGCAGCTTGCAATCGGTACAAGCATAAAAGTAATATAGATTCCGATTGCATGCTGGGTGCCCAGCATTGATACAAGCACCTGCATTGATATCATAATATATATTTTCAAAAAAAGGTCCGGTGTTTTGAGATAATAAAGCACAATCGGACTGAGCGTGCATATTGGGCCAAGGATTGCCAGCATCATTATCAGCGTCCGTCCAAAATCAAATACCGGAAAAACTGTCGTGAGCATTATCAGCGCCACCATTGCTATTGAGCAAAAGGCCAAACTGATTGAAAGTTTTTTATTGATTTCCTTTGTGTTTTGATCAAGAAGGGCTGCTAATGTGCTTCTTCTAAATGTCTTTTTTGCCTTCTTTGTTTCCATAATCATTCCGTACTCCAAATTAATGTTAATGATGGCGGGGCAAAAGATACCTAACGGATTGCACCGCTGTAAAACAGATTTCTTAATCGTCAAAACTGTTATACAGTGCCTCAAGGCTCGGTCTGCACTCCAAAAAGATGCGGCACAAATCAGGATCAAAATGACTGCCGCCTGACTCTTCAATTATCTTAAAGGCTTTGTCATAGTCAAAACTGTCCTTGTACACACGTTTACTTACCAAAGCATCAAATACATCCGCCAATGCCATTACACGTGCCTCAAATGGAATCTCCTTCTCTGTCAGACCCTCGGGATATCCCTTGCCATCCCACTTTTCATGGTGATAATGCGCTATATTTACCGCAATATTTCTGAAAGCAATATCCTCGGAATGCTGGAGAATACGTGCCACTATTACCGCTCCCTTGGCTGAGTGCTCCTTCATTTTGTCATATTCCCAGGCTTCAAATTTACCGGGCTTATTCAATATAGAATCCGGTATCGCAATCTTACCGAAATCATGAAGAGGTGCAGCCTTTATAATCATTCCCGCAATCTCGGGAGTCAGATCCTTCAGATAATTAACCTCCATCAGATGTTCAACAAATATCTTAACAACAGCGCTGCTTCGCTGAATATGACCGCCTGTGTTGTTATCACGATTTTCAACAATTGACGCCATACTGATGATGATATCATCCTGTACTCTGATAAACTTCTGAGTCTTCTCGTTTACATCCTTTTCAAGTTTGGAATTGTAGTCACTGATCAAAGCATTGTACTGATGCTGCTTAGTCACATCTATAAGACGAACACAATGAAGAGTCCTGTTATTGTTCTGAGTTATCTCCGTATATCTCGCCTCTATAACACGATCGCCGCAGGTATAACTTCCTGCCTCCTCCACTGTCGAACCCTTTATCCATTTCTGAATCTGAGTAAGCAGCTCAGAGCCTTCCGTTTTGCAATAACAATCAACTTCCAAATCGTTCAGTTCGGGGAAGCACTCCTTGGAAAAATCATCGGCGGCCTCAAATCTACCGTAGTAATCAAACAGAATAAATCCAAATTCATGGCTCTTCTCTATAGCATCCGTCGTAAAACCTTCCAGATTATACATCCTAACTCTGTCAAGCTGTACCAGAATAATCGCAAATCCCACAATATATGCAAGCGGCATAAACTCTATAGGCGACTTAAATACTCGTTCAAGCACATATACCAATGCAGATATAATCATCAAAGCCAGGCTGCGCCACGAAGATCTCTTTGATACATCCTTTCGCTTTTTTAATGTAATAACTATCGCTACTATGCAAAAAATCAGTATTGAAAAAATATAAATCGGATAAAAAGTATGCAGGAAAGCATACTCCTTAATAAGATATGTTGCTCCGAATTTTCGACCTATATCCACACTTTTATAAAAAACATCATTATTTCCTATAGACAAAGAGCACGCAAAGAAAAACATACCGATTGTTACGCAATAGAAATTGACCGCAAACGGCACCTTAAATTTGCATATCTGCATTATGCATTTCATCATGAAAAAAACTGAAAAAATTGAAGAAAGATATGAGAGCTGGTTGGCTATTACAGCTGCCTCCACCGTATCGGACATCCCGATTTGAAGATGGGCCAGACAACCGATAATAATAGAAGCCGACAGCATAATATATGGTGCTGAAATGTGCTTTTTATACACATTCAGAAGAATAATCAAATATATTACAGATATAAAAAACATACTTCCATAAAAAAGAATAGCCATATGTCACTCCTTATACATGAAATATATCGGCAAATACCTATTTTAATTTTATCATCATAACCAATTTATTCAATAAAATATAAAGATTTCATATACAAAAAACAGAGTCCGTTTCAATAAATATCAAAACGAACTCTGTTTTATTATTTGTCCATTATCTTGCGACGCTTATCTTTATTGTATGAGCTTCCGTCAAGTCTCACATCTTTAACAGCTTTCTTGAGCTCGCGTCTGCTCTGTTCTCTGTTCTTCTCTTTGAGACTCTTTCTGGCTTCATTACTGAGTCTTGAGGTATCCTTGTCGCCTCTTCTGCTCCTGCCTTCACTGTCACCGAAGCTTTTGCTGCGACGCTCCTCGCGGTTGTCACTGTGACGCTTAGTCTTTTCACCATCACGGTCTCTTTTGAATCCGCGTCTTTCTTCTCTCTCGCTGTCACCGCGACCCTTTCTGTCACCTCTGCCGTTTCTTCCGGCATCATTGCCGTCGCCGCGGCCACGTCTTCCGTCAGTCCCTTCACCGCGACCTCTTCTGTCACCACGGCCTCGTCCTTCGTCACTACCATCGCGGCGATTACGTCCGCCTCTGCGACCACCCTCGGAATACTCCAGCATATCGCTTCCCGAGAACCTGCTGCCTCTCGATCTTCTGTCAGATTTAGGCTTGTCGGCGAGATTAATCTCAGGCTCTTCTTCACCGTCATTTGAGGTGATGCCGTCCAGCTCCTTGAGAAGTGCTGCTGCCGCAAATTTTTCTAAAGTGATATCGTTTTTCTCACAAAATACTCTGAGTACCTTTATCATCTTGTCGATAGCTGTACTCGGTGCAGTTGTATCCACATAACCTTCTGCGGCATTCTGCTCGGCAGCCTCTTTAGCTGCAGCTTCAGCCTTGGCACGCTGCTCATTGTATATCTCGAGAATATTGTTGAGAACCTTGAGTTCCCTTGCCTTTTTGATTTCACCGGCTCCGGGGATTTTTTTCTCCTCCATCTTGGTGTGACATACGGCTTCTATCTCTCTGATTTTTCTAAAATCCTTACTTCTGCAAAGTGTATGAGAGGTGCCTTCCTTGCCGCTTCTTCCCGTTCTGCCTATACGATGAACATAGTGCTCGGTCTCAAGCGGGATATCATAGTTAAATACTGCCTCTACATTATCTACGTCGATTCCTCTTGCCGCAATGTCTGTAGCAATCAAAATACTCAGGCTTCCGCTTCTGAAACGTCCCATTACGGAATCTCTCTGCTTCTGGGTTAGATCTCCGTGAAGACCTGCCGCAGCATATCCTTCATTGGTCAGATAAGCCGCAAGCTCATCAACCATCCCCTTGGTATTGCAGAAAATAATACTTCTGTTGTAGTTGTAAAACCTGATTAATCTGCAAAGAGCCAAAGTTTTATACTCCTGCTTTACAGGATAATAATACTGCTCAATTCGATCGATAGTGAGTTCCTTCTTGGTGATTTTGATATACAACGGATCGTTCTGGAACTGACCTGTAATTCTCAAAATCTCATCCGGCATTGTCGCCGAAAACAGACATGTCTGATGCTCCTGCTCTATAGCTCCGAGAATCACTTCCATGTCCTCTCTGAAGCCCATCTTGAGCATCTCGTCAGCCTCGTCAAGAACTACCAATTTAACGGTATCCATCTTGATGGTGTGACGACGCATATGATCCATTACACGTCCGGGAGTACCTACTATAATCTGCACACCCTTGAGCCCGCGAATCTGAACGGAAATATCCTGTCCTCCGTAGACCGAAAGTGTCTTGACATTGTGCATATATTTTGCAAAATTTCTGATTTCGTTGGTAGCCTGAACCGCCAACTCTCTGGTAGGGCACAGCACAACTGCCTGAAGACTCTTCACATTCGGATCTACCATCTGAAGGATTGGGAGTCCGAAAGCAGCGGTCTTTCCTGTACCGGTCTGAGCCTGTCCTATTACATCTCTTCCTGTGAGCAACGCCGGGATAGCCTGTTCCTGGATAGGAGTAAGCTTAACGAATCCCATATCCGCTACTGCTCTTTTTATTTCTTCACTAATATCAAGGTCCGCATAAAGGGACTCTGAAAATGCTTCCTCTGCCATTTATTTCCTCACATCTTTACCAGCTGAGAACCTCATGGCCGTCTTCTGTAACAAGTACCATGATTTCCCACTGTGCAGAAGGCATATGATCTGCAGTATATACCTCCCAGCCGTTCTCTTTATTTGTATAAATCTTTTCCTTACCCATATTAACCATAGGCTCGATGGTAAACATCATTCCGGGTACCAAGAGCATATCGGTACCTGCTTTTGAGAAATATCCGCACCAGGGATCCTCATGGAACTCAAGACCGATACCGTGACCACCGATTTCTCTTACAACGGTGTATCCTCTCTCATAACAGTAATCATGCACTGCCTGGCTCACATCACCGAGGAAGCCCCAAGGCTGAACCTTCTCAAGGCCTGCGTAGATTGCCTCCTTGGTAGTATCAACAAGCTTCTTCTTCTCCGGGCTTACATCACCGATGCAATACATTCTGGACGAATCGGAAAAATAACCGTTCAATATTGTAGAACAGTCACAGTTGACAATATCTCCACTCTTGAGATATACACCCTTGTGCGGATAGCCGTGACATACCTGATCGTTTACGGATGTACATACACTGTAAGGATAGCCTTCATAATTAAGAGGTGCAGGGATTGCTCCGGCTGCATATGTTACCTCGTTTACGATATCGTCAATCTTTGAAAGTTCCATTCCTTCACAGATTTCTTTATCAAGAGTATCAAGAATCTGAACATTTACCTTACAGCTCTTTTTAATCATCTCAATCTGCTCGGGAGTCTTGATAATATCATGATCCGGAACATGTGCACCCATCATCTTGTACTTTTTGATTTTTGCATCAAAAGGCTCATGACAAGTTTTGTATTTTTTACCGCTGCCACACCAGCAGGGATCGTTTCTTCCAATCTTAGGTAACATTGCTGTCCTCTTTTCCTATTATAATTAACCCATCAGAACACTTCATTGGTGCACTGACTTAACCAATATGTGCGCAAACGCGACATATATTATATCACTATATCTGTGTACTCACAATCACAGCTTCCGCCGCGGCGTAATCCCTCACATCATACACAACAGAATACCCCCACACACCATATCCGACACCACACGTTCATGACATCATAGATATCGTTCTATATATTGAGTATTCGATACTACATATTGTACCTGTCTGTCACAATATATAGCAGTAGCCCAATATATATGTATTTTGTATATTATTATACTCAATCATGTTTTATGACGGTCCGGCCTTTCCAACCATTGGTAATTGTCAACAATAAGAATGATGGATTATGTGGGAAAAACACTAAATTTAACATAAAATCCAGATTGCAATCGAACATCCCAAAATAAAACTCGGTATATTGCACAAACTTTCGCGCGGATTTTTTCCCACAATATATAGGTTGTTCTTATTTACAAAGATACTATATATTGTTAAAATAGTTTCCTGTAGGGTCAAGGGGCAAGTTGCCCTTTTTCATGGATACAATACCTATTTATTACATGTTTGAGAGAGAGAGTTTTTGAAATGAAGATCATTAAAAGAAGCGGCGCAGAAGTAGAATTTGACAGACAGAAGATTATCACCGCGGTTGCAAAAGCTAACCTTACAGTTATCCCCAGTGACCGTATGTCAGATCTTGAGATTCGTCGAATTGCAGAGGACGTAGAGATTGCTGTATCAAATATGAACAGATCACTCAGCGTGGAGGAAATCCAGGATATCGTTGAGAACCAGATCATGAATCGCCGCGCTTTTGAGGTTGCACGTCACTATATCACCTATCGTTACAAGAGAGAGATGGTTCGTAAGTCAAATACTACCGACGAGCAGATTCTCAGCCTCATCGAGTGCAACAACGAAGAGGTTAAGCAGGAGAATTCCAACAAAAATCCTACTATCGTAAGCGTACAGCGTGACTATATGGCCGGTGAGGTAAGTAAGGATATTACCCGTCGTTTTCTCATCCCCAATGACATTGCACAGGCTCACGAGCAGGGTCTCATTCATTTCCATGATGCAGACTATTTTGCTCAGCATATGCACAACTGTGATCTCGTAAACCTTGAGGATATGCTCCAGAACGGCACCGTTATCAGCGGCACCATGATTGAAAAGCCTCACAGTTTCTCTACCGCATGTAATATCGCTACCCAGATCATTGCACAGGTTGCTTCCTGCCAGTACGGCGGCCAGAGTATTTCACTTACTCATCTCGCACCCTTTGTTGATGTAAGCCGCAAAAAGATTCGCGAGCAGGTAGCTACAGAGTTTTCAGAAATCAAAGCAGATATCACCGATGCCGAAATCGATGCAATCACCGAGAAGCGTCTCCGCGAGGAAGTTCGAAACGGTGTTCAGATGGTTCAGTATCAGGTAGTTACTCTTATGACCACAAACGGACAGGCTCCTTTCGTTACCGTATTTATGTACCTCAACGAGGCACGTAATGAGCAGGAAAAGGAAGACCTCGCCCTTATTATAGAGGAAATGCTTTGCCAGAGATATCAGGGTGTAAAGAATGAGAAGGGTATCTGGATTACTCCCGCATTCCCCAAGCTCATCTATGTACTCGAGGAAGACAATATCCGCGAGGACAGCAAATACTACTATCTCACCAAGCTGGCTGCAAAGTGCACCGCTAAGCGTCTTGTTCCCGACTACATCTCAGAAAAGATTATGATGCAGAACAAGATTGACAAAAACGGCGACGGCCACTGCTACACCTGCATGGGATGCAGAAGCTTCCTTACTCCTTATGTTGATGAAAACGGAAAGGCTAAATACTACGGACGTTTCAACCAGGGTGTTGTAACCGTAAACCTTGTAGATATCGGTCTTTCAGCCGAGAAAAATCTCGACAAATTCTGGGAGATTTTTGATGATCGTATGAAGCTCTGCCATCGCGCTCTCCGTGCACGTCACGAGAGACTCAAGGGAACCGTTTCCGACGTAGCTCCCATCCTTTGGCAGCACGGAGCTCTTCTTCGTCTCGAGAAGGGTGAGACCATTGATAAATATCTCACCGGCGGATATTCTACTCTCTCACTCGGCTATGCAGGTCTTTGGGAGTGTGTATACAGCCTCATCGGCAAGAAGCTTACCGAGGCACAGGGTGAGGAACTCGGTCTTCAGATTATGAAGAAACTCAACGAGTATACCGCTCGTTGGAAGGCTGAAGAAAATATTGATTACTCACTCTACGGAACTCCTCTCGAGAGTACTACATATAAGTTTGCAAAATGTCTCCAGAAGCGCTTCGGTATCATCCCCGGCGTTACAGACAGAAATTACATCACCAACAGCTATCATGTTCACGTAACCGAGAACATCGATGCATTCTCAAAGCTTGCTCTTGAGTCTAAGTTCCAGGTACTTTCACCCGGTGGTGCGATTTCTTATGTAGAGGTTCCCAACATGCAGGGTAACCTTGAGGCTGTACTTTCTATCATGCAGTTCATCTATGAGCACATAATGTATGCTGAGCTCAACACCAAGAGTGACTACTGTCAGGAGTGCGGTTATGATGGAGAAATCGAAATCAATGAGAATGAAGACGGTAAGCTGATTTGGAAGTGCCCCAACTGTGGCAACACCGATCAGAATAAGCTCAATGTTGCAAGACGTACCTGCGGATACATCGGAACACAGTTCTGGAATCAGGGACGTACACAGGAAATCAAGGAACGTGTTCTTCATCTGTAATGTTGTCTGGAGTAAAAATTTGTATCCAAAAAAAATTTTTGTATCACAAATTTTTTCCGTTCAATCGGCATTCGCCGGAAAATGATTTATGAAGCATAATCAAAAGAGCAGACATAATTGCCTGCTCTTTTTTTCACAGATACCAAGAGGATATCATATGTACTACGGTTCATTAAAAAAGAATGATGTTGCAAACGGTCCCGGTGTACGTGTAAACCTGTTTGTTAGCGGCTGCACTCATCATTGCAAAAACTGTTTCAACGAGGAAACCTGGAATTTCCAATTCGGAGATCTCTATACAGACGCCATCACCGATGAGATATTGGAAGCCATGAAACCCACATATGTTGCAGGAATCACCTTCCTCGGCGGAGAACCAATGGAGATTGCCAACCGCAAAGAAGTCTTAAAAATTGCCGAGCGAATACATCAGCTCTATCCCTATAAAACCATCTGGTGTTACAGCGGCTACCTGACCGAGGAACTACTTGCCTCTGCCGGAATGTGGTCTGCCGATCGTGTTCCTTCTTTGCAGGATGTTCCTCGTAACAAAAATATAGATTGCAGTTCTCCGGTAGCTGACGCCGAGGATTTATCTAAGCTACTCTCACTGATTGATGTATTGGTCGATGGAGAATTTGTTGACGAGAAAAGAAACCTTATGCTCAAATTCCGAGGTTCTGAGAATCAGCGTCTGGTAGACTTAAAAAGGACCATCGCAGAAGAAAAAATCGTCCTCTGGGAATAGTCCTTCAAATGAATATATGATTTAGCAGAAAAAGAATCTGCTTCCGCAGCAAAGATTGCACAGACAGTTGGCAAGACACACCGCAACAAACGGATTGCGCAGTCCCGAAGAATTATATCCGTAGCTGCTCTGCCTTCTTGAATACCAATTAATACCGCTTTCAAGTTGTGCAAGCAAAACCTTGTAATCAGCATTATTCGGCTCCATTTCTACCGCACGTCTTGCATGTTCCATAGCGTGTACGGAATTGTTCATTCCTGCATATGCTATCGCGCTGTAGTAATACCATCTCGCAGTTCTTTCAGATTCGCCAATACCGTCAAGAACATTTCTGGCCTGAGCATAATATCCGCTTCTGATATAATTACCCGCAGCTCTCAGCTTTATGTCCTCTTCATAACCTTCATAGTTACCGGTCGAACCGTATCCGTTTCTGAAATCCTGTCCGCCAAATCCGCTTCTGTATCCGCCATAACTTCTTCCGCCGCCATAGCTACCATATCCGCTACCGTATCCACCGAACCCGTTGCTGTATCCGCCGGAATTTCCTGAAGTTTTTTCCTTCATTATCTGCTGATATGCGGATTGAATTTGTTTGAACTTTTCCTCAGCAAGATCCTTATTGGGATTATTGACATTGGCATCGGGATGATACTTTCGGCTCAATGATCTGTATGCTTTTTTTATTTCTTCCTCGGAAGCGTTTCTCTGCACTCCCAAAACGGAATATGGATCCATCACCGTTTTTTCTCCTTAATGCGCTTTCCTTTTACAGCTTCATATCTTTCCCATACACCCGAATACAGAATATTTCTGAGTATCTCCACATTTTCTATCAGTGGTAGAATCTCAAACTCTCTGCAACAATCGGATATAATCAATGTAAGCATGGTGTGAATATACTCTTCAAAATCTTCATTCTGCATATGGTCAATCAAGGGATTATAGTTCCCTTTCCTGATATCATTTTCCAAATCATCATATGCATCAAGCGTATATATAAATCTTCCCAAATGAAAGCCGATTAATCTTATACTTTCTGTCCACTCATCATCACGAAAACATAAAATCTCTCCCATGATTTCACCGAACAATTCCGCCATGGCACATATATCTTTATTGCCGGCAGCCTCAAGTTCTGACATTTTGCCAAGTCTCTCAGCTATAAATTGCTCCTTATCACAATAATTGATTCTCTGTTTGTCACTCTTTCCGGACAAAATATCGCCGAATATTTTCTTGTACAGCTTTCTTTCATCCTTCCAATCGTCCTCGCACTTATACATTGTGAGTAATACATTCATATCCACAAGATAATCGAGAATCTCGTTGTTTACCGCCATATGCTTTTCAAAAGGATGAGCAAAGCATCTGTGATAACTGATTTCGCTCTCGGGCTCGTAAAGGGATGACAGCAGAATTGCCGCGAATGTAATATCGTATGATAAAGTCAGCTGACCAAAAAGACCGTACTTTTTCTTAAGTACATTGCAAAGACCACAGTAATATGATTGATATGTATCAAATTCTCTGAACTTGAGCTCAGATTTATTAATCACAATATATCCAAACATACACTATGTCCTTCTGATAAATTGATTTCCACACCTTCTGCAACGAATTTCAATTTTGCCTCTGTTTCTGGGCAATCTTAACTTTTGCTTGCACTGAGGACATTTGAAAATCTTGTAATTCTTACGGTCGTAATTACCTGAACTATTCCTGCTAAATAATCTGCGTATACCGGCCGTACATTTAAGAAATCTCTCATTTTCGCGTCTTCTGGCCGCAAGATTTTTAGAAAACATTCTAAAATAGATGACACCTAATAAAAGCAGTGCCGCTATATATACAAAATAATTGGTAAACCAGGATACAACGCAAAGAATCAAACATATTGCAAATAGGAAACGGCCAAGCGCATCCTGTCCGTATCTTCCGTACATCATCCTTGAAAACCAATATCTAAACTTATTCATTACTAAACGCCTCGTACTACTTTTAGAATTCCGATCACAAACTGCACATTATTCATGTAATCTGTGAATCAGTCTGTATGCGATATCGTACTGAGTAGCCAATGCACTGTTGTGGGCAAAGAATACAATACCGTCTGTGGGAGCTTTGATAACCTCTCTCACCGAACCGTCACCTGGATCGATAATCTCTGCAAGCTCCATTCCGTAGCGAACATCATCGCCACATTTTACCTTTCCGCGGAACAGTCCTGAATGATTGGTATAAACCTCAGTCATATCCTGCTCATAGATAACATGGCTGATATATCCTGAATGGCTCTCGTATCTGATGATACCCATTCTCTTTAAGAATCTGAGCACTGCTGCAATCGCCTGTCGTGCGGATGTCTCATCGATATCCTCATTACAGTTGGTGAACAGTGTAAATGCACATGTCATATCATCCTGCCAATTATAATTTAATGTAGTGGTATCAATAGGCAAAGGATGCTTTACAACTACATAAGGCAATCCAAAAAGATTGGCCAATGAAGTGTTTTGGTATCCTGTCTCCATCATTCGTACATGAGGAACGAACTCACCTCTCTGATAGAATGAGGTAAACTGAATACCGTACGTATAGTCTTTGATTTCATCCAACAGTTTTCCCGCCAATCTGGATACCGGCTCACCGTAGTCGTTTCCCGGGAAGCTTCTGTTGATATCGACACCCTTCACACCAAAAAACTGTCGCTCCACATTTATCGAATGTGAATTCACATAAGGAATAACCAAAATCTGCTTGCCCGCAGATACACATCCATTATTTTCCAGCTCTTTCAATGTTCTTACCAGCTGGCTGCATATATACATCTGTTGTACTTCGTTGCCACGAACAGGACCGACTATACAAGCCGCCTTATCTCCGTGTCCGAACTGATATCCTTTTATCACCATATCATCACGGTACGGTGATACCAATCTGCTAATTTCTACTTCCTGCATATTTTCCCCGCATTTCACATCTGTTATCGTCCGACATTTTTATACTGTTTATACTGTATCCATGTTCTGCACTACAGATGCCCAATCTTCAATATCCATACTTGCATCCATATTTTAGAATGCATCAGTAAGAATACGAGCCAACAAATCTCCCTCATACACAACAGGATAAATTCTCTGTGTGAAAAGCAAACCTGATCTTTCTACTGTAATATCCATGAGTTTCTTGCCGTTGATCGGGTCAATAAGTTCTCCGATTATCTCGCCGGCTCTTACGAAATGATTATGCTCGGTAAGCGGAAGGAAAAGTCCGGCCATCTTACTTCTGACAAATTCTACCGATCCGTCACTGGAGATAGCAGGAATATGCGTCCTAGGTCTGGGTCCGGTCCACATACCCAATTCGCAGAGTATATTGAAAATACCATCCACAATCTGCTGACCGTAGTCTCTGTTGATCTGATGTCCCTGTCCCATCTCGAGTACCAATGTAGGCACATTCATAATATTCAACGCATGAGCCAATGTAGATTCATGTACTGTTGCAGTTGCATTCATCCATATCATGTCTGCATTTGTGAGTTTGGCAAAAGGAAGCAGCTGCTCCGCAAAAGTATCGCTGAGTCTTACCTGAGGTATCTCACGCACAAAAATGTCACTCGCATGAAGATCGATACAGATGTCAGATCCAATGATACTGTCAATAAGTGCACTACTGATTCTGTCGGCATGGTCTCCTTCGGCATTACCCGGGAAACTTCTGTTCATATCCATATGTGTCATGGGATTATTTCTGCTCGCCAGATCGATTCCCAACGGATTGAGTGCAGGATAGATATCCACGATTCCCATCAGGCATTCGGGATGTTCCTCTATTCTCCTTGCCACCTCATAACATATGTACTGACCCTCGATTTCATCACCATGAATTCCGCTGACAAGTGTCATACGTCCGGGTGAATTGATTTCAATCTGAGGCATTATTCTGTTTCTGACAATTTTTACCTTCTCACCAACGGGAAGCTCTATTTCCAGAACTGTTTCTATCATTTATTCCCCTCTAACTAACACGAGCAGGAGATACCGGATCTCCTGCTCAAGTATTTTCCGCTATTACAAATAACAATTACGCATCATTTTCAACACCAAGAGTGCTGAGTATGTATAAAAACTGCTTATCAAGTGCATCATTACTGATTCCGATTGTCTGTGCAGTAATTTTAAGACCTTCTATGGTGAACATAATATTTCTTGCAGCTTCTAGCGAATCGGAGCATACAAATTCTTCACCCTCGATACCTATATCAATAATCTTCTGAAGAACTTTCACTGCCGCATCGAACTCCATTTTGATTACATCATCCTTCTTGTCGGGACGTCCCTCAAAATAGAACTCGTATGTAGCCTTTGCAAGGCTGTCCTTTTTCTTTAAAATCTCCTTCTTCTGCTCTACAAGGAACAGAACAAGAATTTCGGCAGCGGTAGATTCGTCTGAAATCTTACCACCAAAGATATCTTCGCCACTCTCTTCATCTGCTTTGAGTACTTCCATAAACAGCTGGCGAGTGCTATCGAAATAAAGGTAAAGGCCACCACGGCTGATTTCACAGATATCAACGATATCCTTCATGGTAACGGTCTTGTAACCCTTTTCCATGAATACCTCTCTGGCCTTATCGATTATATATTGCTTTTTTCTTGCTGATTTGTCACCCATTTCAAGAAAACCCCTTTAATAAGCACTATTTATCTTCAAGATTTCGCTCTGCGTCCCACTCGGTTACAATTGCATTCATCTGCTCAAGCACCAAACAGAAAATCTGCTCTGACACTCCCTGGCTCCAAAGAGTACCTTTGGTTCTTCCGCCGAGAACATACTTTGAGAAGATGCCCTTCAGTGTATCCCAACTCTTGTAATCACATGCAACAATAACATCTCTTTCCTGTTCAGCACTTGTAATATGCTTGCGGGTATATACATAGGGGTAATTGCGATCCATCAAAGAAGATGCTGTCGCATCCTTGATGAAGCTCATAAGTGTAGCATCATATACCGGGAAGGAAAAAGCACCTTCACTTGCATCCTGCCCCTTATACATAGTCATTGTTGACGCAAATGTCGCTTCTCTAAGCCAAGGCAGATACTTAAGTAACGGCGCGATATCTGCTCTGTATTGTGCCATTAGCGCTCTTATATATTCAATATCATTATCCATAGTCTGCCCCTTATCTCGAATATGAAGATGATTGGTATCCAAAAAATGACATAAAAAACTGACACAAGTGTTAATATTCTATCATAAAATTCCGAATTGTACAGATTTTATTAAAGAAATATTAAGAAAAAATTACCAAAAGTCCGATTTTTGACAAAAAACTAGGCTAAAAACCCTTTTTTAACGCACTTATACCTCTGCGGCAATAATGTCAGCCACATAAACTCCGCTGGCTGATGCATGCGAAAGCGAATGGGTAACACCGCTTCCGTCACCGATGATAAACATACCGGGATAATTGCACTCAAGTCTCTCGCTGAGCTTAACTTCCATGTTGTAGAACTTTACTTCCACACCATAGAGCAAAGTATCATCATTGGCTGTACCGGGCGCGATACGGTCCAATGCATAGATCATTTCAATAATTCCGTCAAGAATACGCTTGGGAAGTACAAGGCTCAAATCACCGGGAGTAGCCTGAAGTGTAGGCTGAACCATACCTTCATTAATTCTCTTCCAATTACTTCTGCGGCCTCTCTCAAGATCTCCGAAGCGCTGAACGATTACACCGCCACCGAGCATATTCGAAAGACGCGCGATACTCTCACCGTATCCGTTACTGTCCTTGAAAGGCTCTGAAAAATGCTTTGCAACCAAAAGCGCAAAGTTAGTGTTATCGGTCTTCTTCGAAGGATCCTCAAAGCTGTGACCGTTAACGGTAACAATACCGTTTGTATTTTCACTTACAACAATACCGTTGGGATTCATACAGAAAGTACGAACGGCATCCTCGAATTTTGCGGTACGATATACGATTTTACTCTCATACAGCTTATCTGTAAGATGTGAGAAAATCTGAGAAGGGATCTCGACACGCACACCGATATCCACACGGTTAGAGCTGGTGGGAATGTCCATCTTCTTACATATCTGCTCCATCCACTTACTTCCGCTTCGTCCCACGGATACGATGAGCCTGTCACATTCAGCTGATTCACCGTCACCATAGAGCACGCGGTAGCCATTGTCCATGTGCTCGATCTCCTTGATGGGAGTGAGGAATCTAAATTCGATTTTATCCTTGAGCTCGTTATAAATCTGTTCAAGCACAACATAATTTATATCGGTACCGAGATGTCGCACGGATGCGTCCAAAAGTGTGAGTTTGTTCTGCATGCAGAGCTTTTTGAACTCACTTCCTGCGGTAGAGAACATTCTGGTATTTTCTCCGCCGTGCGATACATTGATTTCATCAACGTACTTCATCAATTCCAATGCCTTGTCCTTGCCGATATACTCATGAAGAGTACCGCCGAAGTCGTTGGTGATATTGTATTTACCGTCCGAGAAAGCTCCCGCACCGCCAAAACCGTTCATAATGGCGCAGGTGGGACACTTAATGCAGGACTTAACCTTGTCTCCATCTATAGGGCAATGTCTCTTTTCCAGAGGATTACCTGCCTCAAACACTGCAACCTTAAGCTGCGGAGCCTTTTTCGCAAGCTCATATGCCGAGAATATTCCTCCGGGACCGGCGCCGATAATTATTACGTCATATTTCATAAGTCACCTCATTATCTGTTAGAAAGAGCCTGTGCAATATCCTCCTGCATTGCAATAACAGCTGCACGTGATGCATCTGCATAACCGGTCTCACCGTATGAAGCATATGCCTCCTGCTGATATGCTGCGATAATTCCTCTTGAAGAGTTGATGATTGCTCCGAGACCATCTTCGTTGAAGAAATGTACAAGATCTGCGCCCTTACCACCCTGTGCACCATAGCCGGGAACAAGGATAAAGGTCTTGGGCATAATCTTACGAAGGATCTTACCCTGCTCGGGATAAGTAGCACCTACAACAGCTCCTACATAGCTGTATGAATCACCCATGCACTCTGAGCCCCACTCTGCAACCTTCTCACCTACATACTCATAAAGAGCCTTACCGTCGATAATACGATCCTGGAACTCACCGCTGCTGGGATTTGAAGTCTTAACGAGAACAAAAATACCCTTCTTCTCTTCCTGGCAAACCTTGATAAAAGGCTTAACACCATCTGAACCAAGATAAGGATTTACTGTTACAAAATCCTCGCTGAAGCCGGCAATTGAGTTAGCACCCACCTTAGCCTTGCCGAGATGTCCGATTGCGTACGCTTCAGAGGTAGAACCGATGTCACCTCTCTTGATATCTCCGATAACAACAAGACCCTTTTCCTGACAATAATCGCAGGTCTTTTTGAATGCTACAAGTCCGGGGATACCGAACTGCTCGTACATAGCAACCTGAGGCTTTACCGCAGGGATAAGATCATATACAGCATCAACAATTCCCTTGTTGTACTGCCAAATAGCCTCTGCCGCACCTTCAAGAGTCTCGCCATATTCCGCAAATGCCTTCTTCTGAATAAATTCGGGTACATACTTAAGCATAGGATCGAGTCCTACTACGATAGGGGCCTGAGTCTTCTTAATATTTTCGATAAGCTTGTTAATCATTATTTGCCTCCTTGGGTTCTATCTTGTATTTAGAAAAATCTGTTCTCTGACAGCCGCTTCGTCGCTCGGATACGCTTCCAAATATGCCGACATAAGCGCCTCCGCCTTCTGAAACTCGCCAAGATATTCATATATAATTATTTCGTTAAATGCCAGGTTCTGCATTACAGACATATTGCCTACCTGCATTCCCTCCTGTATGCTTGCAAGTGCTCCCTGATAATCGCCGAGCTTCATTTTGCATACCGCAAGCTGGTTGTGTACCAAAGCATCCTTGGGATTTCTCGCAAGATAACTCTCGTAAACGTTTGATGCGTAATTGTTTTCTCCGACAGCCTCATAGGTCATTCCCAGATAAAGCGATGCCTCCGAGCTGTCATTGTCTGCATTTCTGGCCTCTTCCAAAGCAATGGCTGCAGTCTGATATTCTTCTTTGTAATAGTAAATCCTGCCCCTGTTGAGCGCCGACATACTGTTTTCGTATTTTGCCAGTGCATTGTCAAGATATTCGAGTCCATTCTCACGGTAACCGTTTTTCTGAAGAGCCTCGAATATATTGATAATCATATCAACATCCTTGGGTGCCATCTCTACCGCATGATTAAAATCATCCTGTGCTGCAGTCACACTTCCCTGAAGCAATCTGACATTACCTCGCAGGAAATAACTCTGCGGCTTCTCATACAATCCCAGTATTGCAGTATATGTATCTTCTGCGGCTTCGTAATCTCCCATTCCTATATAGCATTCAGCCAGATAGAAATTGATATCTATATCCATATCCTGGACAAAACCGTTACTGAGTGAAAGCGACAACAAAAAACAGTCCGCCGCCTCACTGTATCTGGCCTGTCCGAGGTAAGCGATTCCTCTTCCGCGGGCAATCAGTCTCGCGTTCTCACCCTGCGACTCAGCCTCATCAAAAAGAACCAGCGCATTAGCATACTGTAATGCGCTGATTTGCTGCATTCCTTCTTCAGTTTTGGTATTATCGCCACCGCAGCCGGTGAGCAGTCCGGCGCAAACCAGGACCACCGCCGCTGCGGTAAGTAAATGTTTCTTCATATCAATCCCGAAAAACACAAGGTGAACAGCTGCAAAAATTAGTCAATTGAAGATGTGCAGTGAGGGCAACGAGTAGCCTCGATGTTAACCTCAGACTTGCAGTAAGGGCAGATCTTGGTTGTAGGAGCTGCGGGAGCTTCCTCGGTCTTCTTCTTGCCAATACCCTTAAGAGCATTGATTCCCTTGATAAGAGCAAAAAGAGCAATTGCAGTAACAAGGAATGCAATGATAGCCTTAATAAAGCTTCCGAATGCAAGTACGGGATAAGAAACATCCATACCTCTCTCCATCATCCATTTAACCCAAGGCAGCTTAACTGTTACATTAAGGGTTGACAGATTGAAGCCTCCAAAGATAGTTCCGATAAGGGGATTGATAAGATCACTTACGAGCGAAGTAACAATCGCGGTAAAAGCAGAACCGATGATGATACCAACTGCCATATCGAGGACATTTCCTCTGCTGATAAACTCCTTAAACTCCTTTACGACACCATTTCCTTTTTTAGCCATTTTCTTAGCCTCCGTTGTAAATTTATTGTTGTTGACCGAATACGTTTTTGCACGTATACATACAAGTTTATTTTATCAATTTTCTCAAATATCATCAAGGAAAAATGGACGTAAAAATGACATATTTCGTTTAATTAAGCCTTGACATCATCCCCTCGGTCAACTAATGTGTTAATTACACTTTCAAATTGACTTTTCAGTCGATTTATCATTGGCTTTTCAGCTGATTTTCAACTCAATTTTTATCAAAATATATAAATATCAACCCTACAGAATTAATCGAAAGGAACAAAATGAAACGGCCTCTGTTCAGTTTTTGTCTCTTTGTGATAGCTGTGCTGGGCATACTCACGGCATGCGGTATTTTTTCTCGGGAAAAGTATGTAAAATATCTCCCTGATAATAAATCAGTCGTCACGCTCACAGGCACAGTTTGCAAAACAGACTCCGAAAAAATCTATATTAGTAAGATAAATCTTTATTCCGAG
>JAKSRV010000168.1 GCA_024403435.1 Lachnospiraceae bacterium | reverse complement strand
GCGTCATACTCTTTATACTGCTGCTCAAGAGATGCATTGGCATCACGCAACTCATCTACACGTTTTCCAAGCTCATCTATTGCAGTGTATTCACCTTCTTCTTTTAGTGAAGCTTCAACCGCCTTCTTTTTCTCCTCAAGCATATTTTTACGTGCGGCTGCTTTATTATAGAAAGCTTCTGCGTATTTGCTCCACATATCGGTGCTGAAAATTTTGGTCAAAATTTCCTCTTTTGCACTCGAATCGGCTGTCAGGAATTTTTCGAACTGACCCTGGGGGAGCAATACTACCTGTCTGAACTGCTCCTTGTTCAGTCCGATTATACTCTCGGCTTTCTCCGTCACTTCTTTTTCCTTGGCATTTTCCAGCAATGTGACAAATACACCGCTCTCATCCTGCTTGGACACATCGAATTCGGTATGAAAAACCTTGGTCTTCTTGAACAATCTTCTGCTGAAACGATATACTTCTCCCTGCGCCTCAAAAGTAAACACAACCTCCGTTGTTGTGCCGTCCTCTGCCTGGTTGCAACGCCATTCCTCAAGATCGTTTCGTCCGGTCTTACTCTTACTGTCGGTACCGCTTCCTCCACCGTAAAGGGCAAAGGTCATAGCGTCAAATATAGTGGTCTTACCACTTCCTGTAGGTCCCTTTATCAGAAAAAGGCCGTACTTGGCCAGATCACAAAAATCAATTACTTCTCGATCTTTATATGGTCCGAATGCCTGAAATTCCAAACGTAAAGGTTTCATCGCTATACCTCCCTTCTACATAGCATCGTCGCTTCCGACGTTTACAGATTCATTTACATCCTCAATGCTCTCCAAGAACATATTTACAAAATGATCATCCGGCTCGGCGTTGAAGCAATCCTTGTAAAAAGACTTAAAAATCTGAATCGGATCACTCTCCATCTCACGGAACTCGCTCATAGACATAGCAATCACCGCATTCTCATCTGTAAGCGAATTACCGCTCAGTTCCAATACATTTTCAAACATGCTCTGTATTACAGATATCTTCTCTATTCCTACAAAAGCATCCGTAATCATTACTCTGACATATCCGCTTCTTACCTCATCCGAATACACTGCCGCTGTGACATTTTCCCAGGTATCCTTAATAGTGGTTCTTTTGTGAAGCAACTTCAGAGGAACAATTTTTTGTTCCATAGTATCTGTATCAATAACGGTCACGCTCTTTTCCTGCGCCTCTTCCTTGCCGAACGAATACGGCATAGGCGTACCGCTGTATCTGATATTGTCACGCACATTTTGCGGCTTATGAATATGACCGAGTGCCACATAATCAAATCCGTCAAACACATCGGCACTAACCTGTGTAGCCAATCCTACTACTGCCAATTCAGCGGCTCTGTCACTGACAGATAATTCCGAGCCTGTGATAAATGCATGCGATACAGCTATATGCTTTTTACCTTCTGCGAATGTCTCCCGACATTTATCGCATACTACTTTATATGCATCGTTCAGACTGTTGATATCTGCAATTTTCTCAGGATATATGGACTTAACTTTATCCTCGGAAAACCAGGGAAGCATATAAAAATCCACATCCTCATAAGAAACAATCGTAGGCTCTGACTTGATTGCACCGACTATATGCAGTCCTGCTTTTTCCAACAATCCGCTGCAACTGGCGAGACGTTCGGCGCTGTCATGGTTACCTGCGATTATCAGTACTTCCTTACCCAGTTCATTACATATATGCGTCATCGCATCATCATACAAAGATATAGCCTCCGCCGATGTAATAGCCCTGTCATACACATCACCCGCAATCACCACCACATCTATATTTTCCTGCTCAATGACTCTATATATCTCTTCAAGAAAAAACAACTGATCCTCTTTGAGCGATCTGTTACCGTCCGAAGCACCCATATGCCAATCTGATGTATGTAATATTTTCATATATCTAACGCATTCCTTTCTATTTGTAATAAACTATCTGTTATGAACTGTCTCATAAAAAAGAATTCTACTTATCAACAAATTCTGCAATTATCATTTACTTCTCATATACAGATAATACGT
>JAKSRV010000167.1 GCA_024403435.1 Lachnospiraceae bacterium | reverse complement strand
GCTACAACAAATCCGCAAGCGTCTTTGAATCCATGTATTCATTAACTACATCATTCAGACCTTCCCAGAAACCAATAGTTTTGCAGGAAGCCTTCAGTGCACACGCTTCAGCCCCTTCTGCAAGGCAGCTGACAGGAGCCAAATCCTTCTCGGTGATTCTGAGAATCTCTCCGATGGTGTAATCATGTGTATCCCTGGTCAGACGATATCCTCCGCCTTTTCCCTGTATACCCACAACCATGCCGTTCTGTTTTAACGGAGGTAATATCTGCTCCAAATACTTCAGTGAAAGGTTCTGTCTGAGCGCAACATCCTTCATCGGAACATAACCGTCTCCCTGATTCTGAGCCAAATCCAACATAACTCTCAACGCATATCGTCCGCGTGTTGAAATCATATCAACTACCTCCTCTCGCCATACTTTTCTGCATATGACTACTGTACATAGTAGCATTTTTCACCTATCAGCTCAATAGGAATATCACTCACCCTGCATCTGATAAAATTCCTCTGTCTCATCGATATCATTAACCGGAGGCTTGAGTCCCTCAATAGTGATATTGTTCTTTTCAGCATAATCCCAAAGGGCAGCATGTATAGCCTGCTCTGCCAAAAGCGAACAGTGAACCTTTACGGGCGGAAGACCGTCCAAAGCCTCCATAACCGCCTTGTTGGTAACCTGAAGTGCTTCCTGTACAGTCTTACCCTTTACCAATTCGGTAGCCATCGAACTGGTGGCAACTGCCGCTCCGCATCCGAATGTCTTAAACTTTGCTTCTCTTACGATTTGATTCTCATCAATATCAAGATACATTCTCATGATATCTCCGCACTTAGCATTACCTACAGTGCCTACACCCGCAGCATCCTCAATCTCTCCGACATTTCTGGGGTTGGTAAAATGATCCATAACCTTTTCGCTGTATTCTGTAACCTGACTCATATTATTTACCTCAATTCTTATTGTTCTTCTTTACGAAATCCTCATACAAAGGAGACATGCTACGAAGTCTGTCTACAATCTTTTTAAGTGCCTCAACCGTATAATCGATTTCTTCCTCTGTAGTCTCTGCCGACAATGTGAATCTGATAGATCCGTGTGCTATCTCATGAGGAAGACCGATGGCCAAAAGAACATGCGAAGGGTCAAGTGCTCCCGATGTACATGCCGAGCCGCTTGATGCACAGATATTGTTCTGATCCAACAGTATCAGCAAAGATTCACCCTCGATAAATCTAAAGCAGAAGTTCGTATTATTGGAAAGTCTCTGCTCAGGATGACCGTTGAACTTCACATAAGGAATCTCTGTCGTTACTCGTTCAATCAGCTTGTTACGAAGCTTGGTCTCATACTCATTGTTTGCTTCAAGCCTCTCGTCAGCCAACTCAACCGCTTTACCGAATCCGATGATTCCCGCCGAATTGGTCGTGCCGGCTCTTCTGCCTCTCTCCTGAGATCCGCCATGAATAAGGGTAGTTACCTTGATACCTGTTCTCAGATATAAAAGACCTACTCCCTTCGGTCCGTTCAGCTTGTGAGCAGATGCTGAGAGCAAATCTATATTCATTTCATCAACATTGATTCTGATATGTCCGAAAGCCTGCACCGCATCTGTATGGAAAATCACTCCATGGTTGTGAGCAATTTTTCCAAGCTCCGCTATAGGCTCGATGGTTCCAATCTCATTGTTGGCAAACATTACAGAAGCCAAAATTGTGTCCGGTCTGATAGCTGCTTCAAACTTGGCGGGGTCAACCAGTCCGTACTCATCCACGTCCAGATAAGTTACTTCATATCCGTGCTTCTCCAAATATTCGCAAGTATGAAGTACCGCGTGGTGTTCTATCTTTGTGGTGATAATATGCTTGCCCCTGGTGCTGAGTGCATCAGCCACACCCTTGATTGCCCAGTTGTCGGCTTCACTTCCACCACTTGTAAAATAGATTTCACTTTCTTTTGCACCGATAAAATCCGCTATAGTCTTTCTGGCATCATCCACCTTACCGTGAGTCTGTCCTGCAAATCTGTATGTGCTTGAAGGGTTAGCAAACTCCTCCATAAGATATGGCTTCATAGCCTCAAATACTTCCGGAGCTACTTTCGTCGTAGCAGCATTGTCCAAATATATACGTTCCATTAATATGCCTCCGTAATGTCTTCCGTATTAACTTTTTTCCTCATGACCGTTGATATATTACCAATCGCATCTATTACCTATCATTT
>JAKSRV010000166.1 GCA_024403435.1 Lachnospiraceae bacterium | reverse complement strand
ACCCACGTATCCAGCTTGGAAGGCTGGTGTTCTACCATTGAACTACACCCGCATACGACTTATTAAGTTGTGTTGTTTGTTTCACAACAAAAACGAGTTTACAGCAAAACAATTACTTTGTCAACAATTTTTTTGAAAAAATTGGGAGCAAAATTTCTATAGAATAGGTACCGAAAAATTAGTATAATAATCTATATGTTTGAAGGCTCAAAGGGGAATTGAGTAATCATTCAGAAACTATGCCTAAATGAGGAGGTACACAATGAAATATTATTATCCGGAAGGTAAGAAGAAGGCGCTGACATTCAGCTATGATGACGGACAGATTCACGATCTCAGACTTACCGAGATTTTGAGAAGCCATGGATTGAAGGGAACCTTTAATCTCAACAGCGGTACTCTTGCCAATGAAGATAACAGTTTTTTTGTAAACAAGAATAAGCTCACTGAAATCTATGCAGGACACGAAATTGCTATCCACGGAGTAGAACACAAGCATCTTGGGAACTGCACAGATCCTGAGATTATTGCAGAAGTTACCAACGACAGAATCGGTCTTGAGAAGCTTGTAGGTGCTCCTGTTCAAGGTATGGCTTACGCATACGGTGCATACGACAAGCATATCATGAGTTTGCTTAAGGCTTGCGGTGTTAAGTATTCACGTACAGTAGGTGAGAATCCCTGGTTCGAAGTTCCCAAGAATTTCCTTGAGTGGGATTCTACATGTCATCATGACCATGACCTGATGAAGAAGGGCGAGGAGTTCCTTAATCTTCCCAATTATAAGGAGTTGCCCCTTATGTACGTATGGGGACATTCATTTGAGTTTGCTGGAAATAATAACTGGAACGTAATCGAAGAATTCGCCGAGATGATGCAGGGCAGAGATGAAATCTGGTATGCTACAAACGGTGAGATTTATGATTACATTCAGGCTATTCGCAGACTCGAGTTCTCTGCTGACAGCAAGATGGTAAAGAACCCTTCAACCATCACCGTATGGTATCAGGGTGTAAACGAGCAGCCTGAGTGCATTAAGCCCGGTGAGCTCAAGAAATTGGTATAGGTCTAACTTAGAAACAACGATAAAAAGTCATGGTATCAGTTTTTCGATACCATGACTTTATTTTACGGGAACATCTTCACGCTGTAATTATTACCCAGGTGTCTCGTCACTCCCAGATACATAAGTACATTCATATTACTCCATTACCCCTCTTCTTCGTCTTCCCAAAACAGCTCGTCCAACGTCTTATCCAGCACCTTGCATATCTGTCTGCATAGCTTGATGGTCGGGTTATAATCCCCTTTTTCTATTCCGTTTATTGTCTGTCTCGATACACCGCACATACTCGCAAGCGCATCCTGCGACATATCCTTGGCGGCTCTGGCCGCTTTTAATCTAAGATTCTTCATTATTCTTCCTCTTCCTGCTTCTTATCTTTTGCCGATTTAATCATAAGAAGAATAAATATATATATTGTAAATATCAGCGTAACCACATTTAATGAACCATATGCAAGCATTCCGTCTTCTACTATAGTTCCGTATATACCGTTACTGATTACGCACAGCAGATTAATTACTGAGAGCACTCCGAGTATTACCATAACCAACGTACGATTTTCATTCATAGCAAAATATCCGTCATGCAAAATATTAATTGTCTGAGAAACAATCAATGCAAGCTCCAAACCTATAAGATATACAGTAAAATTATCTGCAGGAATGTCAATACCAACCAATGTCAAAAGAGCAATAATTCCAAAATACACTGCAATGGTAACAAATCCATAGCTATTGGCTTTACCGCGAACCAGCGCCTGTCGCTCATCATACTCAGCCTTGATTTTATTGTTTGTCTTTGTAAATGTGTTTATCAGAGCTGCGCCGAGAAGACCAAGCACTGTTCCGAGTGCAATGACTACAGAGTATACGTTTTGGTCATCTCCGGTAATCTCCAGCTTGTAATTCATCGCCCATTCTCCGTCGGCGCTGAAACTTCCTTTATCCTTCTCCACAGTTCCTGTTAATCCGTTTTTATTCCAATATTCAATAAAATCTTCCTGACTGGCCATATATGTATATGTAACATTATACTGTCCCTTCTTAAAATCAATAGGAACACTGTAAACGTCCACTATATCTCCTGTACAGTAAAATACAATATTGCCCAGCGCATCACGAATAATTATTCCGGTAACAACATCTACGTTTTCTGCCCCGTTCCATACAGCATGTATGGTATATCTTCCCGGTTTATCAATAGTGATATCAAAATCTAAATCCTGCGAAAGCATTTTTCCATCTTCAGCAATCACACGCTGTTCCATTGTCATCCATACTGCGTTTTTAGCCGACGACTTCGAAATATAGGTAATCATTGTTGCCAACACTGCTACTATCAATATCACATTAAGCAGTATAATCATTATTCTTGCAGAACTGTTTTTCTTTTTAGTATTCATTATTTTTTCCTCATATCATATAAAAATCTCATCGAAACGTTTCATAGCTATATGATATATATACGCTTTACATTACAGAATGTCAACTATATTTTACATTTTGTAATCTACAGCATAATTTTGACATCAATTCTCCAATAATGAATACCACGGC
>JAKSRV010000165.1 GCA_024403435.1 Lachnospiraceae bacterium | reverse complement strand
GCAATCTTGGTACGGCTTCCTGCCTCACGAGCGATGCTCTTGATTTCTACGGTTCCGTCTGCGATCTCGGTAACTTCGCTCTCAAACAGACGCTTTACAAGCTCCGGATGAGTGCGGCTAACGTTGATGCGAGGTCCCTTTGCTGCGCTCTTAACATCGAGCACATATACCTTTACTCTCTGGTTGGGACGGAAGGTTTCACCCTTTACCATCTCGCTCTCAGCAAGGATTGCATCTGCGCTGCCGAGGTTGATGCTTACGTTCTTACCAACATAACGCTGAACAACACCTGTAACAACGTTCTTCTCCTTCTCAAAGTACTGATTGAAGATTACGTTGCGCTCCTCCTCACGGATTTTCTGAACGATAACCTGCTTAGCATTCATAGCAGCGATACGGCCAAACTGCTTTGAATTAATCTCTACATTAACAACATCACCAATCTGTGCATTCTTGGAAATCTTCTGTGCAGCATTGAGGCTGATATCCTCAGCGGGATCCATAACATCGTCCTCAAACTCTACTACGGTCTTCTCCGCGTAAACTACGAAATCGCAAGTCTCGCGGTTCATTTCTACGTGTACATTAGCATTGGTTCCGAAGTTCTTCTCACAAGCCTGCATAAGTGAATTCTCGATTGCGTCAAGCATTACTTCGCGGCTGATGCCCTTCTCCTTCTCCAATATTCCAAGTACTTCCATCAGTTCTGTGTTCATGATTTTTCTTTTTCCTCCATTTATATATTTAGTTTTAATAGAAATCGTGTTTATTAAAAATCCAAAGCAAGTCTGATAATGGCGATGTCCTTACGTCCAAACACCTTATCGTCACTTCCTTCAATTGCAATTGTCACCGTATCTTTGTCAAAGCTCTTGAGTGTTCCCTCAAAATCCTTGCAGCCCTCAACCGGCTTGAAGAGCTTTACCTCAACATCCTCTCCGAGGCAATACTCAAAATGACGATCCTTTTTAAGAGTTCTTCCGAGTCCGGGACTTGAAACCTCCATGATATAAGAGTCAGCGATAAAATCCGCTTTGTCCAGTTCCTCGTTCAGCAGTCTGCTTACCGCTTCACAATCATCGATAGTAACACCGCCGTCCTTATCGATATATGATCTGAGGTAGTAATCACTGCCTTCCTTGACATACTCGACATCGTAAACTCTCACACCATGCGCTTCCGCAATAGGTGTCAGGAGTTCCTCAGTCTTGATCTCATAATCTTCTCTCTGAGACATCTGTTTCCTCCACTGTGTAGGCTATGGTGCCTGAAAACACCATAATAACAACGTAAGAGTGGCCCGCAAGCCACTCTTACATTAGTTACCATAATTACAAAATTAGTTTATTCCCTATTTAGTAAAAAGTCAACAAAAATAAGGAAACTTTTTATCATAATTGTCTATTTACTACTTTTTCAGTTCTATTTCCATCTGTTATTATAATAATTGATGATAAAAACCATTTTTTAGCGGAGAAACCATGAAAAAAATCGCTTTTTTTGATATAGACGGTACACTCACATCCGAAACAGACGGTTCTGTTCCCGAGAGCGCCGCAGCTGCAATCCGACGTGCCAGACAGGCAGGCAATCTCATGTTCTTAAATACCGGCCGGTGCTTTCAGAATGTAGAGCCAAGATTTAAGGAAGTAGGCTTTGACGGATATGTATGCGGTTGCGGAACACATATTGTGATAGGCGATGAAAGCCCCCTGTACGTCACTCAGCCTGCAGAGAGAATTCATAAAATAATAGATATTGCCAGAAAGGCTCAGGTTGATTTACTGCTCGAGTCACGGTACATGGTGATGTTTGACTACTCTCATCCGCTCACACATCCGACCGCAATACGTCAGAATCAATCATTTCTGAATAAGGGCTATCCCATGAACATTGATATCGATGCGCCCGATTTTACCTGTGACAAATTCGTATTCTGGTATCATAACCAAGACCAGCTTGCTTTGGTCAGAACAGTATCGGATGAATGGTTTGACTGTATTGACAGGAGCGAAACTTTCAAAGAATTTGTTCCCAAGGGTTACAGTAAAGCTACAGGTATTCAATATGTTCTCGACTACTATGGTCTGCCTCTTGAATCAGCCTACGCTTTCGGTGACAGCAACAATGATTTGCCCATGCTTGAATACGTCCCTCACAGCGTGGCAATGGGCAACAGTGAACCTGCCGATTTAAAGAAAAAAGTCGCTCACGTTACTACCAACGCAAGCGACAACGGAATAGCAAATGCACTCGAGGAGCTTGGATTTTTCTAAGCTCCTCTTAATCTATTTCAACACCTACCTCATTTACCAGATTAAGAGTGACATTATTCGCCCATGGATATGTATACAAATATTCTGCAATCTCAACAAGTTCATCCAGTGACTTATCCTCAAAAAACTCTATCTGAAAATCTGAAGTTATCTCTATATATCCGACAATCTCCGCTCCAACTTCGGCAACCGCCTCTTCAACATCCTCTTTATTTGTACCAAGCATAGCACTTATAAGTAACTGGTTTTTCACATAACTGACACCGTATTCCTCATTAAATACAATGTCTGCATCAGAGGCCTCCTTGTAATACAGCTCACCCAAATCAACAACATCATCCGAATCGTCTGTAGAGTCATCCGAATCA
>JAKSRV010000164.1 GCA_024403435.1 Lachnospiraceae bacterium | reverse complement strand
TATTATGGTAGAGGTACCTAGGTAAATGCGAAAGAACAGTATTAAAAATACAAGGGTAAACGGTGAGGTCCAGAAGGAGCTCTCCGTTATTATCCGCGATGAAATAAAAGATCCCCGTATCAGCCCCTGGGCAAGTGTTGTAGATGTTCAGGTGGCACCTGACCTTAAGACCTGTAAGGTATGGATTTCCGTACTCGGCAGCGAAGAAGATAGGGTGAATACCGGTAAGGGACTTAAGAGTGCGGCTCCGTATATCAGACGTGAGCTTGCACACAGACTTAATCTCAGAAATACACCTGAGATTACCTTTGTGATGGATCAGTCTATCGAGTATGGTGTAAATATGTCTCATATAATTGATGATGTAATTGCCAAGGATGAGGCTGCGCATGTAGATGATTCGGAAGATACCACAGAGGATTAATGCAAAGAGCGATAAGCGAGGCATAAAATGATTGATTTAATAAAAGAGTGTGAAGGAGCAAAAAAAATAGGTATCAGCGGACATGTTCGTCCCGACGGAGATGCAGTGAGTTCATGTCTTGCTCTCAGAAGATATCTTTTGAATAACATACCCGGTATCGAGGTTAAGGTTAATCTTGAGTATCCGCCGTCAATATTCAGCGGAATAGAAGGTTACGATACTATCGATACTACTTTCCCTGATGACGAGCAGTATGATGTTTATTTTGCACTCGACTGTAATTTTGAAAGACTCGGACCTGCGCAGAAATATTTTTCTGCTGCAGGTAAGAGAATAAACATTGACCATCATGTGAGCAATGCCGAAGGTTGCGGAGATGTAAATGAAGTAGAGCCCGAGATAAGCTCTACCGCAGAGCTTCTGTGCAAAATCATGGATAAGGACAAGCTTGATAAAGAGACCGCAATGGCTCTTTATGTCGGCATGGTTACCGATACCGGTTTGTTCCAGTTTTCATGTACCAGTCCCGATACCATGAGACGTGCTGCCGATTTGATGGAATATGGATTTGATTTCCCGAGATTGATCAAGAAGGTATTCTTTGAGAGAACCTATTTGCAGACACAGATTATGGGCCGTTGTATGATGGAGAGTATCCGTTTTATGGACCAGAGATGTATCGTTGGATTGGTTGATTCAAGGACTGCCGATTTCTATGAGTGCAAGCCCAAGGATTACGAGGGTATTGTTAATCAGCTCATAAATATCAGGGGAGTGGATGTTGCTATATTTATGTATCAGACAGGTCCCATGGAGTACAAGGTATCAATGAGATCTACTGAGGCAGTAGATGTGGCAAAAATTGCACAGGAATTTGGCGGCGGCGGACACGTACGCGCTGCAGGACTTACTATGAAGGGAACCTTCCATGACTGTGTAAACAATCTTTCCGACAAGATTGCCGATCAGCTCGGATTATGATAGACAAGGATATGTAAGAACAATGGAAATTATTGCTGATACTTCTGAATTTTATCTTGAGAAGGAAACTGCAGTGGCCATCGGAAAATTTGACGGAGTTCATCTTGGGCACAGAAGGCTTTTGGATGAAATCCTTGCTCTTAAAAAACGCGGGCTCAGTGCCTGCGTTTTCACGTTCGACCCGGCACCGTCCGTCTTCTTTGGCGGTGATCCTCATGTGCTTAATACCAACGAGGAAAAGCATGTGATTTTTGAACGCATGGGCGTGGATATACTCGTGGAATTTCCGATGAACAGTGAGACTGCTGCAACATCTCCCGAAAGATTTGTTACAGAATATCTTGTTAATCAAATGAATACACGTTTTATAGCAGCCGGAACAGATATTTCCTTCGGTGACAAAGGCCTTGGCAATGCTGAGCTTTTGAAAAAAATGTCAGCAGAGTATAACTATGAGGTCAAGCTGATTGATAAGGTGCATACTGCAGACGGTGAGGAGATTTCTTCTTCGCTTGTACGAAGCTGTGTTGAGAAGGGCGAGATGGAGCGTGTGGAAGAACTGTTGGGTGCGGCATATTCCGTTTCAGGTAAAATTGTGCACGGAAATCAGATTGGCAGAACAATCGGGTTCCCTACAATAAATATTTATCCCAATGAGAATAAATTGCTTCCACCTTACGGTGTGTATACTTCAAAAACAGTTATAAAAGGCAAGGAATTATATTCTGTCAGCAATGTAGGCTGTAAGCCCACCATCGGTGGTGAGACAAGACCGAGTGTCGAGACGTATATTTACGATTTTGACGGTGATGTATACGATAGTGAAGCTACTGTTTATCTTGAGAAATTCTGTAGACCCGAGAGAAAGTTTTCGGGATTGGACGAGCTCAAAGCGCAGCTGCAGAAAGATATAGAGGAATCACGCAGATAAAAATCCGAAAATTGCGAGATAGAGATTCATAATATTCGTAGATAGAGATTGGCAGGCATTATAATTGTCTGCTTCAATATAAAGCAAACTTGATATGGCTGAAAAAGTAAACAAATACAACGGAATAATAAATGTCTACAAGGAAGCAGGTTTTACCTCTTTTGATGTGGTTGCCAAGATGAGAGGTATCTGCGGTCAGAAAAAAATCGGTCACACCGGTACACTCGACCCTGATGCTACCGGAGTACTTCCTGTATGTCTGGGCAACGCAACAAAGGTATGCGAACTGCTGACCGATCATGACAAAGAATATACGGCAGAGCTTTTGCTTGGTGTGAGAACCGATACACAGGATGTGACGGGCAAGGCGATTGGCGGATTATTCGC
>JAKSRV010000163.1 GCA_024403435.1 Lachnospiraceae bacterium | reverse complement strand
CAAAAAAAGAAGCAGCCGTAAAGCTGCTTCTTTCAACATTCATCATAATCGTGCATCAACCCTGCTTGCCGTCTGACTGACGAATCATATCTTCAACAACGATATCGTAAATCTCACCTACAGTGTTGCAGTACTCAAGAATCTTCCAAGGCTCGTTGGTATGGAAGTGAATCTTGATAAGATCCTCATCACCTGCTGCGATAAGTGAATTTCCTTCAAAATTCTCGGTGATGTAATCTGAAATCTCATCCTCATCAAGATCCTTGTCACGCCTGTCAATCAAAAGCTGAGTATCATAACGATACGCAAACTGATCGTCCTCTGCATCAATGCTGTTAACTGCCATTGCTTTTTCCTCCGTTTAATATTCTTTATTAATAATCCTTACTAAGCTTGTCTACCAGTTTCTTTTTGCCAGCCTCAGCGGTAGCTGTCACCACTATAAATCCGATGAGTCCGATTAATATCAGAGCAGCGCCGGCATAGTGAAATATATTAAGGTTTGAAATAAAATCCATAGCGCCCTCCTTTTATAATAATCCGCGTGCAACCAGGTCGTTGTAAAGGCTTTCCAACTGGTTCATTTCCATATCGACATTATTGCCTGCCGCGTACAATTCCTGCGCGGTGCTATAATACTCATCAAATGCTGCGTAAGACGCTGTGCCTGCAGCCGCCTGATTCTGAACCAAAATCTCCTGGAAGGCCATTCTCTTGTAATATGCGTAGTAATCTGAATACTTGTCCTTCATCTTGGCAAGCATATCTGCCGCCTCATCCAGCTCACCGCAATTTTGATGAAGTATTACTATATTGTCATATACGCTGAATTCCGCATAACCAGTATCAATTATACCCTGAAGCGCTGCAATCGCCTTGTGCGCATCATCTGCATCTGCGGAAATATTGTAAGCATCAATGTAGCACTGAGCTTCTCTCTGAAGAACCGAATTTTTATATGAAGATGACAATTTGCTTACAGCTTCATCTAAAATATCTCCGGCCTTGCGATAGTTCTCTACAGCTTCAGCCTCAACGGCCCCGGCTGCGATTTTTTTATAAGCCTCAGCCTTCATGACATACGCACGCATAAGCACATATTCATTCTCAGAAGCTGCTATCGCGTTATCAAAATGCTCTATTGAGCCTTCGTAATCACCGTCCGCAATCTTTATCTCACCCTCGGTAAGATCTACCAGCGCATTACTTGCGCCATTTTTCTTGGCATCGTCCAAAGCCTCTACAGCTTTATCCAATTCTCCGGTTCTTGCCAGTGAAATCGCATACTGAACATAGATGTTTCCATCTGTCTTGTCGTACTTCAATGCATTTCTGTATGCGGTGATGGCATTTGAATAATCTTCAGTCTCAAAATAGCAAAGACCAAGCATATAGTACACATAGCCTATATCTGAACTGAATTCCAATCCATCGGTAGTAAGTACATGTTTTTCAATATATACAATGTCCTCAGAATACTCCTGAAGCTCGAACAACAAGTCCGCACGCTCAACATATGCTTCTACTCTCTCGGAATTAATCTCAAGAGCTTCCTCATAATATTGCTCAAATGCATCAACATCTCCGTCCTCACGGGCCTCTATCATATCCTCGATACATTTGTCGTATTTGGCTACCAGGTCTGTCTTGCCCTTTCTAACACCCAGATACAGCATTACCACACCTACCGCAGCCAGTAGAATAAACACTATCTGCATTACGGTCCTGCGCGCCTCAAGCTGCTTGTAACGCTTGTCCAGCTTATATATGCTGCGGAATGCATTCAGCATCTGACCTGCATTGGCATAACGCTTGGCAGGATTGGCACTGAGCGCCTTGTTTAGGATAAATACCAGACCGTTACCGGCATCTGTAACCACCTGTCCTTCAGGAGCCTTGGTGATTTTCATACCTGTCAGCATATGATAAAGAGTAGCTCCGACACTGTAAATATCAGTTCGATAATCAATCGGTATTCCTCGAGCCGCCTCTGCACTGCTCTCGGTCGTAGTGTTCGGATTACCATACAGTCTCTGGTACTCTCTGTACTGCTCAGGTGCCGCATAACCGGCACTGTATCCAAATGTATAAGCCTTTCCATCGTTTCTGGTAAAGGCAGAAATATTAAAATCAATAAGTGTAATGTTACCCTCGGGAGTAACCATTATATTGGCCGGCTTAATATCACCGTGGATAATAGCCGGATTCTGACTGTGAAGGTAAGAAAGCGCCTCGCAAAGCTGAGTTCCGTACTTCACAATTTCTTTTTCCGAAAACTTGTGTCCACTGTCCAATAATTCCTTAAGTGACCAGCCCGGAATATAATCCATTACCGTATATACACCGGAAGGCATAACCAAAAAGTCAAATACCTGGGGCAAATACGAATGTCTGAGATTTTTTAAGATATCGGCTTCACGTCTGAGTATCTCCTCCGGGACCATTCCCACTTCGTGGATTTTTTTGATAGCCACATGCTTCTGCAGGCGGTTGTGATACGCTAGATAGATTGATCCGCCTCCACCGGAACCAAGCGGCTTCTGTATTACATATGTTCCGTTTAATATTGTTCCTTCTTGAATCATTCCGTCACTTCCGATACATTTTTATCTTTAGAACAACAGCAGATAGAGCAAAGTAGCTGCAAGACCGACAAAAAGTACAATCAGTACAATCATCACAATTGTAAGTACTTTTACCGACTTTCTGAGCTTTTCTTCTTCCTCGTCCA
>JAKSRV010000162.1 GCA_024403435.1 Lachnospiraceae bacterium | reverse complement strand
AATGTTAAGTACGTTGAGCTCAAGTTCAATGAGGATGGCACTATCCAGACCATCATTCCCTAATCGGAATACACTCAGTAAGCTCAGCTGCTGAATATCAACAGACATCAAAAGAGCCGCATCGCTAAGCGATACGGCTCTTTTTTATTACATTCTCTTTTATTACGACTTATAGGACAAAATTACATTCTTCTTTATTACATTCTTTCAGATACGTACAACTGAACTCTGCTCTGGATTAATCCGATTACCTCGTCCAATCCCTTCTGACCTGAGAAAAATCCTCCGGCTTCTTCGTTAATAATATTGATAATTTCAGTATCAACATCTACCGCAACCGCATTATTGATAATCTCCATAATCTGATCGATTTCTTCCTGAGTGCTGTAGTGATACTCATACTCCCAACCGGTATCATCCATCATCATGGCACCGTTCTTCTCGCCGGCATGCTCAAGTTCCTTGTCGAACATAGCCTGAAGCTCATGAACATTAGAAGGGAAGCTGTAATCCCACTCAGATCTCTCTCTTGTAAGATAGAACTGAAGGAACTCCCATGCACCATCCTTATTTGCTGAAGTTGAAAGAATTGAATAACCTGTATCTGTAGTCAATACCTGTCTGTTCTTACCTTCGGCATTGGGGAAACCAATGAATACTGCTCCCTCCTTGAAGTATGCATTAATCATCTGAATATCGCTACATTCTGAAAGATACATTCTCTGGCTTAAAATCTGGCCCTGAGAAAGCGCCTCAGAGAAGCTGAAATTAGGATCGAGATTCGACCAATCATAATCCTCAGGAAGTGTAGCCGCGTACTCAAGAGCCTTACGGAAGCTGGGAACATTGAAATTAACTTCTCCTGTATTCCAATCAATATACTCCTCAAGATTGGTGCCTATATAACTCTGCATCATATCGTTTCTGACCATGTATGCCTCAAGCATAGCTCCGGGATTGGCATTTGCGTAATCGAGCATTTCATCCATAGTCCAGCCTTCCTTATCGGCAGGGAACTTGTCGGCTCCAACGACTACAGTCATGATATTAAACGATCTGGGAAGCGAAATCAGCTTTCCATCATAAGTAAATGCATCTACTACAGTCTCGTTATAATCAGAAACCTTGATTTCACTGCTGTTTGCGAGATATCCGTTAAGATCCTCAAACATGCCCTTCTTTACAAGTTCTCTGACATCAAGTCCTTCGAGACATACAATATCGGGAGCTGATGATCCGGTAAGCGCATTATTAAGGTTGGCAATTGCATCAGCTTCTGAATCGCCGTCATTTTCCCAATTGAAATAACTCTCTGTAACTATATGGTACTTATCCTGGCTCTTATTGAAAGCTACTATAGCAGAATCAAGAATTGAATCATAACCGTATAAAGAAGCAATCTTGATTTCTGTTTTTGCAACAATATCGGAATTACTTACCTGATGAATATTGGCAATCTGTGATGTATAACTGGTCCAGTCGTTACAAATGATGAGGAATGATCCGTCTTCACATGCAACAATATCACCTACACTCTCACCCTGTATATCCATATCCATCCATCTGAAAAGTGCTACACTTTCTTTGGTTGCAATATCATATTTAATGAGCGCATCATATCCCACATAATAAATAATATTGTCCTCTGTAGCCGATGCACAGAATCCTCCCATTGGAGATTCACTGATATCAAGCTTCTCACCTACAGTATTGCTTGCTGCATTTATCTTAGCAACTTCTGTAATCCAATTCTCAGAATAATAAGAAACATACATTTCCCCTGAACTTGTGCTGAACAGATTTTCGCACCAGTTCTCGCTGACCTTAATGGTCTGAACGGGGTTGTAACTCTGATCAAGAACATAGACCTCGTGGTTACCAAGTACATAGTAATTGCCGTCGTTTCCCACATTTACGTCGGAAAGATATGTGTCATTATCAGTAGCAAAGTCAGTATTTATCTCCTCTGCATTGATAAATTCATAATTGAGATTGTAGTCCATTACATACAGTTTGTCGTAAGACTCAACTTCTTCAATATCCGATTCATCGGGATCGGCAGGCAGATTATCATATCCGCTTTCATCATAAGCATACCAATCCGCAAAAAGTCTGATACGGTCTTCCTGAAAATCAAAGCCGAGAATGTTTATGCTGGTAGTTAATTTTGAAATATCTGCTTCTATGCCCTCACTTGCATTAACATTTGCTTCAAAGTCGCTGTTAAAATCAATTGTTGCAACCTCTGACATATCTGCCTTATTGAGACATTTCAAAAATGCATGTTCGCCCATTCTGTCATAACACTCAGCAAACAACTTATCCTCGTGACTTACCATATTGGTGACAGAAGCGTTTGAACCATTAAGCCCTTTCACATCATAGAAATCTGCCACATAAGACTTTCCGTTGGGATCAAGCTGTGTAACCGGCTCATCAGCGTCCTGCTTACCACAGCCTCCGAGAACCATTGATGCCATAAGGCTCATCACAGTTCCTGTCACTGCGGCTTTTTTAATCATTTTCTTCATACTTCATTTCTCCTCATAATTTTCCCCGAGAGTCTCCCCCCTCATAGGATATTCACTCGGTCATATACAAGACCTTCACTTGCTACGCATATAACTTAACATAGCAAGAGTTACAACCAAGTTACTTATCAAAATATTTTATAAAAACATATAAAACTTTTGACAAAGACATTTATACTACAGAATATTTCACCAAACAACACTCTTAAACGATTCTTAAACTACTTTAAACGAAAATGAGCCCCTATGACGG
>JAKSRV010000161.1 GCA_024403435.1 Lachnospiraceae bacterium | reverse complement strand
TTCCGTTACGGACTCCCCGATTCGAGAGATTATTATCTCATATTGTTGATTAATTCTCCGTCATATATCGAAATAGACGGTAAGCGTCAGGAGTGCCCTGCACATACTGCTGTGATAGCTTCGCCTAATACCACCATCGTGTACGGAGCTAACAATACAGATTTTGAAAATGACTGGTTATGGATATCTTCGGATGAAAAAATGCTGTCGGGATTCCCTCAGTTGAACCAGCCTTTTCAGGTGGTTGACCATGAATATATGCATTGCCTGTTTAAGCTGCTTACATGGGAAACCTCATCATACCTCAAGTCCAACAGAGAGGTGCGTCATTCGGGAGAGACTGTACCCGAGATCAGTGAGAGATACGGTTTTGTGATTCCCGAGCGCAAGGATTCGGATGAAGAAAATGTAGTATCGAATCAGCTGGTAATAGAGCATATTTTACAGATTCTTTTTGAGAAGCTGAATGATGAGATTCAGTCGAATGTAACAGGCGGACGTAGCAATCAGCTCTTCAACCTGCGCAGAAAGCTTGAGAAAAATCCCGAGTACCATTGGACCGTTGCGGAGATGGCTTCTATGGTATATATGAGTGAAGGCCACCTTCAGATGCTTTATAAAAAGCAGTACGGTATATCATGTATGGATGATTTGATAAATATCAGACTCCAGAAGGCTACCGATTATCTGTGCTTTACGACTTATTCTGTAGCAGAGATTGCAGACTTGTGCGGATATGTCAGCCATGAGCATTTTTCACGTCAGTTCAAGACCAGATACGGGGTGTCACCGCTTAAATACAGACGCAAGTCTCATGAGTCAAAAACTCAAAATAAATAGCAAATTTCAAAAGACTAAATCATATAGTTGTAGAATATATGATAGGACAATAAAAAATCAGCCGGATACTATGAAGCGAATTCATATTTATCCGACTGATTTTTTATATAAATAATATATGAGAAAGCATGATTAACTGAACTTCAATTAACTGAAGTATCAAAGTATTAGCAGAACTTCTTTTTAGCTTCTTCAAGAGTATCGATTACCTTGTCGCACCATGCGTCAAATTCAGGATCCTCAACCTGACACTCTTTGTGAGAGAGTACATATTCGACTACACGTCTGATTCCATCCTCGAAATGGATAGAAGGCTTGTACTCAGGAACAGCGTTCTTGAGCTTGGTATTGTCGAAGATTACGGTATTGGCCTTATCTCCGAGCAGACCGCCTTCGAAATCATACTGAGGTCCTACATCGCTCAGGAATCTTGAAGATACATAGTAAGGAGTGTACTCTACGCCCAATGCATCAGCGACACAATCGTAAATCTGATTCCAGGTGAGTGACTCATCATTGGTAATCTGGAATGATTCACCGATAGCATGAGGATTGCCCATCAGGCCTACAAAGCCAACCGCAAAATCCTCATTGAAGGTCATGGTCCAAAGAGAGGTTCCGTCACCGTGAATAATTACAGGCTTGCCCTCGAGCATACGCTTGATTACCTGGTAGCTGCCTTTGCTGCCGTGTACTCCGAGCGGAACGCTTCTTTCATCATAGGTGTGGCTGGGACGTACGATGGTTACAGGGAAATCTTCCTGCTCATACATATCCATGAGGAAACGCTCACACTTGATCTTGTTTCTTGAGTATTCCCAATATTTATTGGCGAGAGCAGTACCCTCGGTGATTACAGGATTTTTAACGGGCTTGCCGTATGCGGAAGCAGAGCTGATGTACATGAACTGCTTGGTGATTCCCTTGAAGATACGATAGTCTCTCTCGAGCTGCTCAGGGACGAAACCGATGAAGTCACATACTGAGTCGAACTTCTTGCCTGCGAGAGCCTTCTTTACAGCTTCCTCGTCAGATACATCTACAGAGATTACATCTACGTTCTCGGGGAGATTGGCATTTCTGCTTCCTCTGTTGAGAACGGTGAGATGCCAATCGCTTTTGGTTGCGAGCAATCTTGTGATTGCCATACTGATGGTTCCCGTGCCACCAATAAATAATGCTTCTTTCATTTTTTTACCTCCAAATACTCTCTATGAAATGAATATGCTAATTTTGAACTGCGACAGGACGAGTTTCCTTCATCACTATCCATAAAATAAATGTACCGACAGCAAACTGCTGACGGCGAGTAATATACCGATATTACCGCTGGTAAGTCCGTTGTTCAGCAGGTAGAAATTGGCGAAGGCAGACATAGCCACGCGTGAATTAATCTAAAAATATCACAGAAAATAATGCATGATATATAGAAATACAGCGCATTTTTATAACATAATGTCATGAAATAAATTTCGAGTGAGAAAATAAAAACTCCGGCTCAATATGAACCGGAGTCTTGAATACTATATTGATATTTTGAATTACTTGTTTACGAAGTTGTTGATGAGACCGTTGATAACGGGAACTTCATAATCATAGTTGCCCTTGAATACATTAACAATTGTGATTATATAGAATACAAGTACAACGATTGATGCAATCCATCCAATGATAGGGATGATTTCACATGCAAGGCTGAGTGCTGCAAATACAAGGCTGGTTACATAGATTCTCTTAGCATGAGGATCCTGCTGACCCTTATCGGTAAGCATCATAACCAAAGCAAGAATCCAATAAATCATACAAAAACCAAAGTATACATTTTTACGAACTGCGATCTTTTCCATTTCTTTCTCCTTTACAAAGCCATTATAATAAGACTATATTATAATGAAATAAGTATTACATTAAATATTTATATCATAAATAAATAGTGTGGTCTATAGGAAAAACACATTATTATATAATGATGTAA
>JAKSRV010000160.1 GCA_024403435.1 Lachnospiraceae bacterium | reverse complement strand
GCAGTTGAAAGCTTCGAGGACAAGATTAAGAAGATTAAGCTTCTCTATGACAACGGATTCCTTACAGAGGAAGAGTTCAAGGCAGAGAAGATGAAGCTGATGATGCAGCTGTAATTAATCTCAGATTAATGAATTTTTAGCCCTGTGGTTAGTGCCACAGGGCTTGTTTATTGTTTGGACGATAAAAATGAACCCGAGTGGAATAGTCGGTTCGGTATTAACTTATAGTGTTAGAAATTGTGCAAAGTATAACAGATTTCGGGATTGATATAGGTTTGAGTAATGATAAAAACTGTTATATAATCCATTTGAAAATATGTTAAGAGAAGAGATGTTATTATGAGTGAAAATAAGAAAGAAGTTGCCGATAATAAGTCAGGTGAGAGGGCAAACATGCTTGCGACCAGACCGGTGGGAGCATTGTTGCTTAAGTTTGCGGTACCGTCGATTGTTGCGATGCTGGTGTCGGCCATGTACAACATGGTGGACCAGATATTCATTGGAAATTCTGTAGGAGAACTTGGAAACGCAGCTACCAATATTGCATTTCCGCTTTCATCGCTGTGTACTGCAATATCACTTACATTTGGAATAGGTGGATCGGCGGCATTTAATCTGACTGTCGGTTCAGGCGATAAAAAGAATGCCGGTTACTATGTAGGCAATGCAGTAGTTTCGCTGGTGGGACTTGGACTGTTGCTTACTTTAGTGGCAGAGCTTTTTATGACACCGCTGCTTACCTTTTTTGGTTCATCGGCAGATATATTGCCCTATGCTGTAGAGTATGCCAGAATTACCGCGATAGGCTTCCCTGTACTGATTTTATCAATAGGTGGCGGACATATTATTCGTGCAGATGGCAAGCCTACTATGGCTATGTTATGCAATCTGGTGGGTGCAATTACCAATACTGTGCTTGATGCATTGTTCGTGATGGGATTCGGATGGGGAATGTCAGGAGCCGCTGCGGCTACGGTTATAGGACAGACACTTGCGGCAGGCCTTGTAGTGTACAATTTAGCTCATTTCAGGACCGTTAAGCTCGAGAGGAAACATTTTATCCTTCACAGAAAATATGCCCTGTATGAGGCCGGATTGGGCATGAGCCAGGGTTTCAACCAATTGGCTATGATGGTAGTGCAGATTGTACTCAACAATTCACTCAAATATTACGGAGCCAGATCAATCTACGGTGAAAATATTCCGATAGCAGTTGTGGGAGTAATCAGTAAAGTCAACATGATGTACTTCTCATTCTGTATTGGTATATCGCAGGGAATGCAGCCTATTTCTTCGTTCAATTACGGAGCAAAAAACTACAGACGTACCAGAGGTGTATACCTTAGGGCAATTACTGCAGGAGCGATTATCAGTATCATTGCGTTCACTCTTTTCCAGACATTACCCAGACAGATTACATCCATGTTTGGTGATGGCAGTGAAGAGTATTTTGCGTTTGCGGTAAATTACTTCAGAATATATCTGTTTGCTACGTTTATTAATAATATCCAGCCCTTAACATCCAACTTCTTTTCATCTATCGGTAAGCCCAAGATAGGTTTGTTCCTGTCACTGACCAGACAGATATTATTCCTTCTTCCGCTGGTAATTGTATTTCCTTTGTTTTGGGGAATCGATGGAATAATGTACGCAGGACCGATAGCTGACGGATTGGCATTTTTAGTATCAATCATTTTTGTAGTAAAGGAATTGAGTAAGGATCAATACAAGCTACAACAGTCATGAGGGTTTGCTTATGGGGAAAATAAGAATAGCTTTTTTTGATGCAAAGGATTACGACATAGAGTCATTTAATAAAGCGAATGTCGATGACAGATACGAGATTACTTTTTTCGAGACCAGACTTTCCGAGGATACGGTAAAGCTTGCGGAAGGATTCGATGTGGTATGCGTATTTGTAAATGACAGTATTGGTGCAAAGGTTATTGATGGTCTTGTAAACGACGGAGTGAAACTGATTGCACTCAGATGTGCAGGCTACAACAATGTGGATATAGAGCATGCATATGGTAGGATTCATATAGTACGTGTTCCGGCATATTCACCTTATGCAGTTGCAGAGCATGCTATTGCTTTGTTGATGGCTTCTGTCAGAAAAATACACAAGGCATATGATCGTACCAGAGATTTCAATTTCAGTCTGAGTGGACTGACAGGTTTTGATCTGCACGGTAAAACGGTAGGCGTTATCGGAACCGGTAAAATCGGACGTATATTCATCGATATTTGCCGCGGTTTCGGAATGAATATAATTGCGTATGACAAGTACCCGGCAAAGGATAGCGGAATCGAATATGTAGAACTGAGTGAGATTTGGAAGAGAAGTGACATTATTTCCTTCCATTGCCCGCTTACAGATGAAAATATGCATATGGTCAACGATGACACCATTGCTATGATGAAAAAGGGTGTTGTTTTGATTAATACATCCAGAGGAGCATTGATAGATTCCAATGCACTTTTGAGAGGTATTAAGGATAGAAAAATCGGTGCGGCATGCCTTGATGTGTATGAAGAAGAAAGTGATGTATTTTTCCATGATTTTTCAGGGCAGATTGTGGACGATGATACACTGACGCGATTGATTTCGATGCCAAATGTAATAGTGACTTCGCACCAGGCATTCTTAACCGGCGAGGCGCTTGCAAATATAGCTGATACGACTTTGGCTAATGTGAGTGAATACTTTGAGAATGATGTGTGTGCTAATGAAATCTGTTACCATTGTGAAAAGGTGGGAAGCTGTCCGCAGGCACATGCACATAAGTGCTTTTAACAAATATATGGGATTAACGGGGAAAATTAAAATGAGTACCCTTTACATATTATTGGTAAAGGAATTGCGGATATAAAGAATTTTCTGAGATGAATTTGAGATGGTCTTTGCTGTTAATACAGCAAAGGCCTCTTTTAATT
>JAKSRV010000016.1 GCA_024403435.1 Lachnospiraceae bacterium | reverse complement strand
GTAAGAACACCCTCATAGAGTCCGGTAAGTCTCTTGTACTGACCGTACATAAATCCGATTTCTCTTCCGCCTGTTCCGATGTCACCTGCGGGAACGTCGGTATCAGCACCGATATACTTGTGAAGCTCAGTCATAAAGCTCTGGCAGAATGCCATAACTTCTCTGTCTGACTTGCCCTTAGGATCAAAGTCAGAACCACCCTTACCGCCGCCGATAGGAAGACCGGTAAGTGAGTTCTTGAAGATCTGCTCGAAACCAAGGAACTTAATGATACCAAGGTTTACAGAAGGGTGAAGTCTAAGACCTCCCTTGTAAGGTCCGATAGCAGAGTTGAACTGAACTCTCATTGCATTGTTAACCTGAACCTGGCCCTTGTCATCCACCCAAGGAACTCTGAACAGGATCTGTCTTTCAGGAGTAGTAAGTCTCTCAAGGAGAGCATCCTTACGATATTCCTCCTCGTTAGCCTCGATAACAACACGAAGTGAATCAAGCACTTCTTTTACTGCCTGATGGAACTCAGGCTGTGAAGGGTTCTGAGCAACTACGCGCTCATAAACTTCATCAACGTATGACATTGTAGTACCTCCTTTAATGGTGATATGTGTTATGTAGGTAATTCTAGAAATCGTTTGACCACCATGGCTTCTGCGAAAGACCGGTATGTGGGACGGGGTAAAGCCCTGCTCGCATGTCTGCTAAGATATATTAATATCCCTCTAATAGCAGACAATCAAAAAAGGTTTTGAGACCTGCTAATCTCAAAACCTTTGATTTCTTAGTCCCTGCGGACAATTATAAAACAATCATTTTTGATGCACAATAAAAATATATAAAAAATATCAAAAAAAGATAAAATAAGTCAATTTTTATCTTTTCAGCTCACTACTCAAATATTGTACACTCACAATATTCGGCACTGACATAGCCTAAAATACCATCAAATTTAATCATGACCCATCCGTCCTGTACGGCTGCAATCTCATACGAATCATTTTTAACGAGTGCACCGATAACGGCAGAGTCTGTATTAGCCTCACTTCTCACATTAACATTGTCGAGTGCTTTCATCATACCGATTGTAGATACTCCTTCGGCACTCTGAATCAATGAAAGATACTCAGACTTGATATATGCCTCCTGACCCTCATAAATAACCTTAGTCCAACCGTTAACTTGAACCTCAATCACTTCAAGCTTCTGTCCCTGGCTTACCTCTCCGAGTCTCTCGGATTCGGCACTGTCTGATTTTCTGACATTTACACTTGTAAGCGCTGTTGCATAGAGTGTCTGATTCTCAAGCGGAATATCTCCTATAGTATCTCCGCCATCACCATTCCCGTCTCCATCGTCATTTCCCTGCGATGCATTAATCTCAGCAAGTCTCTCACCAACTGCAGTACTTACTACCTTATCAAGCTCAAGAAGATAATCAAGAATATACTGATTCTCTAATATCACCTCGGAATTCTCTACATTGCATTTATTGATCAACTCAATTACATCGGCCTGATCCTGCACACCGGCTATATATTCATTTTCAGCATCAGTAACCTCGCCGTTAACAATATACATGACGCCTTCTTCGGAAGTTTTGATATAAAAGCCCTTGTAATAAGGGAAATTAACATCAGGATACTCGTCAAAAATAACATAGCAGTAAACATATGCCACATAGCTACCTGCCACAGGACCATCCTGCGAATAAATCTCTTGAATCGTATAATTCAAATACTTTGACTGCTCTTCGCTCTTAAGTAATTCGGTCTCGTCAAAAGTATCACATATACTCAACAACTTCTCACTGTCTCCGATAGACAAAGCCGCATAATAATCACTTAAAAGATTGTTAAGCATCTCATCAGTATTAATTTCAAGCGGAACTCCCAACTGTGCATCGGGAATATTGCCTTCATCAATGCCCACATTTGTGACCTGCTGATTGGGTGTTTTGTCATATCTCATCTGAATATTCAAAACAACAACCACAACTATTGCAGCAAGCACAAGTGCAATCGCGGGATATACTATTTTTTGATACTTAATTATATATTCAATTGCTTTTGCAAATAACTTCTTAATCTTATCCATAAAAGACCTCGTTCAAAATGATGCTGCGACCGACAGGAATCGAACCTGCATTAAAGGCGTCGGAGGCCTCCGTTCTATCCATTAGACTACGGTCGCTAAATGTTACAAAATTATTACAGAACATCATCCTGCCTATAATATCATATACAGTTTGATAATTCAAGAAATTGAATTCCAACTATATTTCACAAAACAACAGCGCAGCAACACGTAATGCTGCCACGCTGTATTTGAAATTTATTTTCTTCCGTTCTGAAGGAAGTGCGGAATAACATTAAAGAATATAAATGCCAACAACAAATTCAATACAATACCAAACGGCATAAATATTGCTATATGCTGTGTTACAAGTCCTATAAGGATAAAAATAAGCGCCGGTACAATACCAATGTAAATAAACATTATCTGTACAAGCTGACGAACAGTCTCAGACAGATTAACAGATACGGATACCATAATAAATGCACCGCAAAGAGTTCCGTACACATCAACACTGATTATAAATAACAGCCATACTATTGCTTCAGCAATTCCGGGCTTAAACCATACCGCTGCTATAGTAAAAGGAACAATCAAATCCATCAGTGAATTCACAATTCCTCCAAGGAGCGAATAGAACAGCTTGGATTTTGCGGAAGCCGGAATCATTGCAAAGAAATCCTTAGACAGATCATCACTCAAAGGATTACCCATAGAGCGGAAAAAGGCACCGCCCGTAAAGAGACAACAACAGGTAACAAATCCCAAATTGAACTTATCTCCGGCAGATCTTGCAATGAAGATAGCAGCCACAACCATAAGCACATACATGATTAATGTCTTTGTCAAAAAGCCAAAATAGCTGAGACGTTTTCTGTTATAAAGTGTTTTGTAATAGAAAACATTTGCACCGGAGCCTTTATTAAATCCATCACGCTTAATCTTTTCGCTGCGGTCTTTGTTTCTTACCATTCCTGTACTTGAAGCTTTGGCCTTCTCAAGTTTTTCAGCCCTTCTTTCCGTAGAAATCATGGCATCTTCATAATAGTCAACCTTAAGATTTAATACCACTACAGCTATAGCAATCAGGCCCACAATATTGAGTGCAAGGAACAAATAAACCATTACATTATTACCGTGTATTGCATTCATACACATAGCTCTTGTCCAGCCCCAGAAAGGAACCCAGTATGTACTTGTTCCGGTAAAGGTCTTAATTGCAGCACGGAGTATATCTCTGTCCATATTGATGAGATTATAAGCAAACGCACCAAATATAGCCACTACCAATCCCATCACAACAAATTTACTGTTCTTTTTAACAACCTCGGATACAGAACCAAGCATGTATATCAATACCTGCGTGATAAATGAAACCAAAGTCACCACAACCCATGATCCCACAATTACAATTGCAGCTGTAACAGGTAAATGTAGATTTATAACAAGATTGGGAATCTGAAATATCATAAAAACAGACATGATAAGCTGCATTCCCATAGTCGTAAACAATCTGAACATCATAACCGATTGTGGTTTTATCGGTGCCGAAAACAATAAATTGACGTCAGCGGGAAGAAATATCTCTCCCATTCCTTTCGAACTTGATAAACTTAATACAAAAATAAACAAGAAGATTCCTGATACACCAAGTTCAATCAATTCATTTATTTGAACGCCCAAAGTGTCACTTATGCTTTCGTTAACTGTATCTTTGGCCTCTTCTACAATCTCCTGGACCTGCTCATCCTCTACAACTTCTTCAACAACACTATGTGACAATCCGGCGGCAATGGCACCGACAACGCCTCCAAAAAGCGCACTTCCCATCACAATAACCAATATTACTGCTATCCATGTCTTGAATAGCTTCTTAAATGTGTTAAGTATTGTGTGGAACAAATAATATCCCATTAATTTCATACTATGCCTCTTCTTCCTTTGTTCCTTCTGTTACCGAGAAGAACAAATCCTCGAGGCTTTGACCGGTCTTTTCAAGCTCAGGCTTTGTAATATTAGCCTTAACCTGACCCTTTTGCATAATAATGGTACGGTCCCAAAGCATATCTACGCTATCGATAATATGAGTACTGATAAGCAGAGTCTTACCTTCACTTCTCATCTGATCAATATACTTTTTTAACTCTTTGATTGCGTGCGGATCCAATCCAATCATAGGCTCATCAAGCAAAAGCACCTTTGGATCAGGTAATAATCCGATGCAAAGATTCAGCTTCTGCTGCATACCTTTAGAAAGCTCATCACCGAACTTTTTGCGCTTATCATCAAGCTCAAATCTGCAAAGGAGATCTTCAATACGATCTTTGTAATTTGTAAGTTTATAAGCTCTGGCAATGAACTCAAGATGTTCAGATACTGTAAGATTAGGATACAAAGCAGGCATCTCAGGTACGAAACCGAGCACCTTTTTTGCATCTACAGTCTTGTTGACCATACCATCAACAGTGATAGTTCCCTGATATTTTAGAAATCCCATGATGGACTTCATAATGGTACTCTTGCCGGCACCGTTAGGACCGAGCAGGATGGTCATATCGCCCGGATTAAGCTGAAATGTAATATCATCACAGGCAAGGTTTTTTCCGTACTTTTTTACAACATGATTTACGTCGAGCATTTTTTTGTCGCCTAAATAGGCATCCCCCTTCATTATTGTTATATCAATGGCTTCAAGCTGTCCAAAACCGAAATCATATGATACTTAAGAATAAACACAGCATTTGCCATATTCGCATTCTCATCCTTCATAATTTCCAGTAAAGGCATAATATACTTTTCAGTCTCATCGATATACTCGTTCATTCTGGTATGTGAAAAAGCCTGTGTCATATTTGAGATATTATTGCATCTGTCCAAAACCTTAACAATCGTAGCAATCCTGTTAGACGCAATACTATCATAATATATCTCTTTAGCTTCCTCCCACGAAGATCCGCTCTTTTTATCAAAGCTCAGAATCTTAACAGCCTCAGTTATTATCTCAGGCATCTCAAGATCATCCTCTGTAGCGTCAGAATCCTCTAAAACATCATGCAGCAAGCATGCAGACACAATCTCATCATCGTCAATTCCGAGAGCAAAAGCCTGACTTGCCATAACCATAGGATGCACAATATACGGAATATGGGCAGATCCCTTTCTTACAGCACCTGAATGATATTTCACCATAACATCCATAGCTCTCAAAGCATTTGCATAATGCTTTTCACTTATAAGATTCAAAAGGCATTCTCGCATATATTCAATCGAAAATAATCTGTCCGAAACCTCAGCATCCTTGGGCTTTTCGGCAAGCTTTTCTCTGTATATCCGAATCTTTGATTTTTCTGACATAAGCATCTCCGTTCTTATACCAAAAGCAAACTCCAAAGGGCATTATACACTAACCTATATAGTTATCAAAACCAAATATTACATAAAATTAATTTATTTAAGTATTATTTTTACATTATCAATCATAAAAACCAAACTAAATTTAATTCTTCATTTCATGCAGGGCGCTCTTCAGGGACAAGCTTAAACACCTTGTCATCTGCATTATAGTAATACAAATTATCCGACAAAATATCCGACTCGGGTACTTCCTCCTCGTTTACCTGATGAATCATATCACGAAGCTGTGAGCACCTATGGTTCCAGGTATCATCTCCTTCAATTCCTTCCTTATCGGGTACCACAATCAATTCATGAACAGAACTCGGGATAACAAAGAAATTCTTACCTATAACTTCATAAATATCATCCATGACATTGGGATACAAAATAGAAGCGGCGCCGTTAAAACCATCATCATTTGAAAGAACCCACATAAAGCAGTCGTCTCTGTCAATCATACTCAAATCAGGTATATCCTCTGCCTCTATCGAATCATTTCTGCTCAATATGTTTTTCATCACATCAATAATATTAGACAACTTGATATTAAGCAGTTTGGGCGTATTGTTTCTTGCACAGGACATCAATTCTGACACAGAAGTATTCCAAAGCTGCATATGCTCATTTCTAATCAACACCTGACCACTGCCAAACAATTCATTGGTAACAAGCACGTAAAATACTACTGACAAATCATAAAACGGCACAGACGGAATCTTCTCCAATATATCCATGTTCTTTTCGGTATTACACAGTTTAAAACAAATTTTATCTTTTATAAGTTCAAACTGCATAAAATCACTCATATCAATATCTTCTGAAGGTGCGCTTTCTCTGTACATCATTATGATAGAATTAATGACTGTCTCAAAATCCTCACCATCGATAAATCTTTTATAAAATGCCTCCAGATAAATGGTAGGTGCAATATTACTGTCCTTATGAATAGTAACAGCCCACTTTTTCACACCATTCATCTTACAATTTTCAGAGATGTCAACCAAATACTCATCTCCGAGTACACTCTGTAGTTCAATCTTAACCTTAATAGCAAAATCACTTATTTTCATTTATATACCTATATCCTTTCAATTTTTGAAAAATAAAAGAGCGAGCACATTTCTGCGTTCGCTCTGAATATTGGCATATAAATTATTAGCTATTATGCTCTTCCAAGATACTCACCGGTTCTGGTATCGATCTTGATCTTGTCGCCTTCGTTGATGAAGATAGGAACCTTAATCTCAGCGCCGGTCTCAAGAGTAGCAGGCTTGGTAACGTTGGTAGCGGTATCGCCACGAAGTCCGGGCTCGGTCTGAGCAATAACAAGCTCTACAAACATAGGAGGCTCTACTGAGAAGATCTGTCCGTTGTGTGAGCACATGGTAACTTCCATATTCTCAAGAACAAACTTCATAGAATCGCCGATTTCAGCCTCTGAAAGAGGAATGGTCTCATAAGTTTCCATATCCATAAAGTTGTACATATCGCCATCCTTGTATGAATAGGTCATCTTCTTCTTCTCGATAGTTGCAAGAGTAAGCTTTGCAGTAGGGTTGAAGGTCAATTCACGAACACCGCCGTTCTTAACGTCACGCATCTTAACACGTACGAAAGCAGCTCCCTTACCGGGCTTAACGTGAAGGAACTCAAGAACCTGGAATACCTTGCTATCATATTCAAATGTAACACCATTTCTGATGTCGCCTGCTGTAATTTCAGCCATTTCAAAATCCTCCTATGGAATTAATCACAAAATACATTGGTATTTTAATACAAATGTATAAAAGTTTCAACTAATTTTTTCTAAAGCTATAATATAGTTAAAATATAAAAGTTAAAATATCAATAGATATAATCTTTCAATATCAATCTTTCTTGGATGCCTCAATAACATAATCCATCGCCATAATGTATCCGGGTAATCCCTGTCCGTATATCTGCTTATCACACGCAGGGGCTGTCACGGATACTTTTCTGAATTCCTCTCTTGAGGTTATATCCGAAATATGAATCTCACATTTTGGAATGGTTGTTACAGAAGCAAGCGCATCATGAATAGCATAACTGTAATGTGTATATGCGCCGGGGTTGATCACAATACCTGCAGTTCCGTCAAAATAAGCTTCCTGGATTCTGTCAATTATAGCGCCCTCATGGTTACTCTGAAAACACTCCACTTCGCAATCGCGCTCTTTGGCAGCATCCTTTATCATATTGCAAAGATACTCATAGTCCTGATTTCCGTATATAGCTTTCTCTCTGATACCCAGGAAATTAAGATTGGGACCGTTAATTACAAGAATTTTCATCATTCACCTCATCAACATTTATAAATTCAACAATTCTGTCAACAATATCAGACTGCTCCATGTCATCTACATCAATAATAAAATCCGCACATCTTTCATAAGCAAAACTTCTTTTTGAAATCAAATCTTTTATCCTTGAAAGCGGATCGTCACACTGAAGAAGCGGTCTTGTTGTATCACCCTTAAGTCTATCATAAATAGTCTCAGGCTTTGCTCTCAGATACACGACCTTACCGCACTGACAAATAATTGACTGATTCTGAAGCTGTACAGGTGTGCCGCCTCCGAGTGAATAAATCTTACGGTTTGTCGAATTTCTGATTTCATACAGAAGTTCAAGCTCAAGCTTTCTGAAATACCCCTCTCCCTTGGTAGCAAAAATATCGCTAATTGTAGTATTCTCTCTTGCTTCAATTATCTTATCGGTATCTTCCACCGCCATCTGCAACTTATATGAAAGCTTAAGTCCAATAGATGTCTTACCACTTCCCATAAAGCCTATCAGCAATATGTTATCGTTTTTTATTTTATCTTTAGCCAAAACTGTCAGCTCCGTTTCAAATTAATCTGTTTCAATATCTTTAGCACTATACTGCCAAAATCTTCTTTTTATGCATTCATAGCTGCAAGCATTTTTGCGTAAACCTCTTCCGCCAGCTCATCGGGGACACTTTTATTTGTCCACAATTCATAAGCTATAACACCCTGATACAGAAGCATTCTGTATCCGTGGAAAGCATTGGCCCCATTGTTTTTAGTAAGATGCATAAACTTTGTTTCAAGCGGATTAAAAATCAAATCATAACCGGTATGAAGCATTTTATAAAAATCATCATCTTCGATTACAGCCTCATCTACCTTGGGATACATTCCCACACTGGTAGCCTGTATAGCTAAATACTTTTTGTCTGCCGGAAGTGTTTTATAATCATCAAGCTTTTTGGCTACAATGATTTCTTTTCCCATGTATTCGTTTATCTCGTCGGCAATTTTCTGTGCTTTATCGGTGGTTCTGTTGAGTATATATACTTTTTCTGCATTATTATCGGCCAAAAGCATAGCCACAGCTCTCGCAACGCCTCCGGCTCCGAGTAAAATAATAGTCTCACCTTCAACCTCAACCCCGTCATGCTTCATAGCACGCAGAAGCCCGGGCATATCGGTATTGTAGCCTTTATATCCGTCCTCGGTTCTTACCAGGGTATTGACCGCGCCGATTCTTTTTGCCAGCAAATCAATATCACTCAAGAAAGGAATTACATCGCTCTTGTAAGGAACCGTGACATTCATGCCTAAAATATTCAATCCGAATGCACCCTTAACCGCATCTCCCAGCCTTCCGTTTTCTACATGAAAGGGTACATAAGTAAGATTTTCACCGGTTGCAGTTGCAAGATTATTATGTATAACCGGTGACATTGTATGTTCAACGGGATTTCCTATCAAACCGCAGGTTCTTGTTCTGCCATTAATTTCAACCATTGTTTTTACCTGTTTTCTTTCAATTCCTTATGATAAAAATGAAGAACAATTGCCTCAAACCAACGCTTGATAACAATCTGAATTTCTTCTTTGGGATGAATCGGTCTTGTCAGGTATGTTTTTATGCCGATTCTTTTTGCTCCCCATACATCCGTAAAAAGTTGATCTCCCACAAAAATCGTTGTTTCTTTGGTGGTATTTATCATAAACATCGCATTTTCATAGCCAAGCTTTGACGGCTTATTCGCTCTATAAATATAGCGCGATTCCACCTCGTTCGCAAAGGGTTTTACTCTCGCTTCTTTGTTATTTGAAATCAAAACCGTCTGAAAACCTATATGCTTGAGACGTTTGAACAATCTCTTGGCTCTTTTATCGGCCGGTGCACCATGAGGCACCAGAGTGTTATCAATATCAAACAGCACTCCTCTGTATCCCTTAGCATACAGCTCCTCATAAGGAATATCATAAGCAGATTTTATTTCATTGTCGGGAAAAAAGGTCTTAAACATCAATTATATCTCCCATTCTCGAGCCGTTAGCCTTGGCTCCGTCATTTTTATCGGTTCTAAAAGGAGCAAGCGGTATACCATTTGCACCGAATATCCTTACCTTGCCGTAATTCTTCCAAAAATATCTGGCGTATTTTGGCTCAGGAACACTCTCAGAGGTCAGTTTCAAAGTAAGAATGCTTCCCAAAGACGATGCGGTCTGATCAGGTTCATCATCATACAAAGGATCATAGAAATCATTTACTTCATCATCTGATTCCGATCCGAAAGAATTGTCCAAAGCTTCCGTCCCAGTATTATCATCAGAAACCGTCTCACCTCGTAAAACCTGTGCCTTCGCCGAATAGTATACACCATCACAGCCGGCAATCTCAAATCCACTGTCAGAGGGCAAATAATCCATCATATGTACATCAGTCAGGAAATCATCATCACCATTTATCATCAATCCCGATTCACAGCATTTTAAGTCCACATACAACGAATCTCCACTCGTAAAGCTGCTGTCATATTCGGGGCCGCATGCCTCCCATCTTGATAGGCAGCCATACACCTTGTGCAATGCCTGAAAAGCTAATCTGTAGCCAACAGTCTCTTTATTGGTCGGATGAATATTGTGGTATTCTCCGGCTTCCAAAACAACCGCACATCCATTACCTACAGTCTCGCCAACTTCATATTGCGCCTCGCGAATAAACGGCCAGTTTTTATAGTCGTCCTCACCCTCATTCACAAAAATCGGAAGCTGTGTAACGATAAAGGGTAAATTCTTGTCAAGAAAATCTTCTCTCCATTGTTCTATGAGCGAAGTAAGTAATCTTTTGTATGAATACGGTCTGTTATCATCTTCTTCACCCTGATAGAAAATGCATCCCATAAGACCATAAGGTACGATTCGCTTAATCATTGTCTCATACAATCCGCAAGGTCTTGTCCAGTTCTTCGGTCCCATAGGTCCGGGATACTTATTTTCGCCGAACAGACTTATAGCTTCGTCCCATGTGGGATTCTCCGCAGTCATATAGTAATTTCCTACATTTTTATCAAATTCAGCCTGATAAATCACATACTCCGCATATGCCTCTTCATACGCTTCGCCGGTCAAATCTTTCACAGCCTCATCATAAGCATTTATATACTGTGCCGTTTCCTTATACTCAAGAAGCTTATCTCTGCTCATCCATGCAGAAGCGGATGTTCCGCCCCAACTGCAATTGATGATACCAATCATAATGCCTTCGGATTCTTCCGTAAGCGCCTTGGCAAAATAGTATGCTACCGCTGACTGATCGCCTGCAATCGCAGAATTACAAGGCTGCCATTCGCTTGCAACCTCAGCCTGTTCGAGTTCTGCGCCAAGCCATGCAATCTGAGGAACATTGTAAAATCTGATTCTGTCATTATCGGATTCAGCAATCTCTTCAGATGCATCTTTGATGTCTCTTAACTTAAACTCCATATTTGACTGACCGCCCGCAAGCCATACATCTCCAAAATACACGTCGTCCAAAACTATAGCATCATCAGTTCCATTAATTTCAAGTCTGAACGGTCCTCCCGCTTCAACAGGAGACATTTTAGCGATAAAGCAACCGTCTTTTGAAGTGACTGTGCATTTATTGATTACAGCGCCATCTTCATCATATATATTAATATTTATATCATTCGAGTCGGTATCACCCCATACTCGAAACTCTTTATCTCTCTGAAATACTGCATGATCCTTAAAAATTGCAGGTAACTTAATCATATCAACCTCATATTACAAACTATTTCTCTCAAATCACGTTCAATTATCCCGAACATAAGTTATAATAATATATACATTATACTACAGTAAACAAAATGATTTCGAGGATAAATATGATTCTATATCACTATACGGATTTTAATGCATTAGACGGTATTATACGTGGCGGAGAACTGCGCCTAAATAACATTCTCAACATGAACGACAGATCGGAAATGAGACTGTTCGTAAATGAACTCAGCAGCTCTGTTATTCACAAGCTTAAGTCAGACAATTGTGATCAAGCAGCTTCTATTGCCACTAATTTTTTCAAAACAGAATTAGCCGAGGAATTTCATTACTCTGCATATGCGGCATGTTTTTCCGAATACAGAGACGATGCCGCGCAATGGGAACGTTATGCCAAAGGCGGTCAGGGTGTATGCATCGCCTTCCACAAAGAAAAACTCGAAGAACTGATTAAATCAGCCAATTCCGTATCGCTAAAAAAGGTTCTCTATCGCGATACAGTAGCCGACCACAGTCTGATAAACAAATTCATCGATCTTTTCAAAACTCCCAACTGTCTTGAACGCAGATTCGACGATATACAGGATATGATGAACGAGGCATGGATTCAGTCTGCAGCATTCAAGCACCCTTCTTTTGCATCCGAGAATGAAGTGCGCTTGATTTATACCCCCTTCAGCGCCGAGGAAGCTGCTGTAAAACCCAAGTATCATATTGCATGGGACCGTATAAAGAAATACTATCCTCTTGATCTAAAAGCCCTCAGAACCGAATGTAATATGCACAGTTCGGAATTAATTGACGAAATCATAATCGGTCCCGCTTCGCCTCAGTCACTTCCGATTCTCAAAGATTATTTGTCTGACAATGAATTCAGAGGTCTTGCATCCAAGGTAAAGCTTTCAAACTGCCCTCTGAGAAAACCGACAACATAAAATTCATTTACTGTGAAATCACATCGTTCGATACATATTTTTATCTTAATACGCACAAAAAAGCCGCTCGGATATCATTCCAAGCGGCTTATAATTTATAACCTTTATTAATTCTTAAATTACTTTACGGTTACAGCAGTAAGATGTCCGTCTGCTCCGTTGTACCAGTAAAGGAAGCACTCAACATCAACAGTAGTACCTTCCTCAAGGCCACCAACGAGGTTGTAGAACTCCTCATCAGAACCGTTGAGATAATACTCAAGGCAGAACTCTACGTCTACATCATTGATAGTAAGAGTTACATAAATGTCATCGCCGGGGGTATCGTTCTTGTAAGATACAGCCTTAACGGTAGCACCGGTAAAGGTAACCTTCTGGTTGATGTAATTAGCAAGATCATCGGTACCAACGAACTCAGTAACATCCTTTGCAGCTGCTACATAGTTACCATCAAGGAACTCGAAGGTAGCGCCTTCAGCAACTTCAACTTCACCTGCCCACTCAGCTCTGAAACCGGTAACCTTAATCTTGGTTCCCTCGGTAAGCTTTGCAGCATCCTCTTCTGAACACTCCATGTTGTAGATGAAATAAGCACCGTCAACATCTGCAGCATATACAGAAATCTTGTTGTCCCACCATGACTGAGTAGCCTGTACATAGCACTCGATAACAACTTCGTCATCAACTGCAGCAGCTACATAATCAGCATAGCTTATAACGCCCTCAGACTTAACAGCAGGATCGTCAACGATCTGGTCTACAACGTCATCGATTGCATCCTGAGCGTCATCAACTGCATCCTGAAGATCATCAGCAGCATTCTCTACGGTATCTTCTACCTGCTCAACAGCATTGTCTACTGCCTCGTTTACAGCATCCTCAACAGAGTCTACTGATGTGCATCCTGCAAGGGCAAGAGCCATTGCTGATGCAGCAAGAACTACATTAAACTTCTTCATAATTTTTCTCCTCTTGTGATAGCCTGTTGCTATTCACTAAACCGTGAGCCTTAAGACTCATTTCAGTTACAAGAATTATTATATTAATCACAAGTTTAACTTCAATGGTTAGTATACATAATTTTAACAATCAGCGCTTACGTTTATTGTCAAAAAGTAACAATTTTGCCTGGTAAATAATAATAAAAAGCCATACAATTCCCAGCGAAATCAACAAAACTCTGGCACCAACGGGCAAAGGACCGAGGTCAACCGCCCCATCTCTTCCGCCGCCTTCTATCTGATCAAGCCTGTAAAGCGACTGTATATTGGCAAAGAGCTCATCAAAATAAGCATCATCTATGGTCTCCTTGCGCCTGGTAGAAGTTACCGTTTTCTCAATCAGCTGGCCTGCAGCGTCTCTGACCGATGCAGATCCGTTGAATACAGGTGTCACAAATGTATTGTCTATATTGTCCAGTAAAAGCTTTGTAGACGCAATTTTGATATCATAATACAAATCGTTGTCGGCTCCGGAATTATTAAGGTAATCAATATATTCCTGAGTGTTTTGCGCCTTTGATGTAACAGGTATATAGCCTTCAGTCTGTGCGTAAGCAATCTGAACCTCATTTGTGAGCAAGAACTGAGCAAACATCCATGATGCCAGTACTACCTGCGGATCATCTTTATTGAAGATACAAATCGAAGGTCCCTGTGAAATCATCACAGGATTCTCGGTATCATACTGTGGAATAGGTCTTACCACGACCTCTATGCCACTGATAATATCGTCAGAGCAAATATCAGACAAAGGAGCATCAGGTCCCATCCATGTTGAACCCGCTGTAGAATCCACCGCAAAAATACACTGTCCTGCATTAAGGAAATTGGCAGGATAACTCGATATTTTGAAGGTTGAGAATGCTCTGGTCGCACTGTGCGCCGAAATAGTACTTAACACTTCTTTGGTTGTATCGTTAAATAGATTGACCTCACCGGCAGCAGTTGAGTATCCGGCATTCTGCTGACGAAGCATCTGAATCATCATATTGTCGGTTGATTTGTAGATAAACGGAATCATTACATTCTGTCCGTTTATTGTAAAATTACCGTCTGCCCCCTTGGCCATCGCAGCCTCGGATACTTCCCATATATAATCCCATGTAACAACATCAGGTACTTCATAACCAAGCTTTTCGACATAAGTCTTGTTGATATACAAAGCCTCGGTAGAACGCATATAAGGAAGTGCGTAATAATGCTCCCCTATCTTGCCTTCATTCAGATACTTGTCAATCATTTCATCCTTTGTTGGACCGTTATATAAAAGCTCAGATCCGCCAAGGCCATATTTTTCATCATACATAATATCATCAAGACACAGTACCTGGTTCTCACTGGTCAGATATGTGGCAATGTGGTCAGGATATGTAATACAAATATTGGGTGTGGTTCCTGTAGCAATATTGGTGATTACATCGTTATATATTTTGCTGTAATCATTATACAGTCTGATAGTAACGGTGACATTGGGGTAAAGAGCCTCAAAATCTGTAACTGCCTTCTCATATATAGCAGTCTGTCTGGCATTGGTATCGTTCTTTGCCCAGAATACCACCTCTATCTGCTTGCCTGTATCAAAGCTGTCGGGTACAGCAAACTCAGCCATATTCTTAGAACCGTGGCAGCCTGTAAGCACTGTCATACACATGCTAATCAAAACGAACAGCACTACCGCTCTGCGACCTAAATGAGATAATGTCGATCTTATTTTCTTTGTAAATCCATTTACACTTTTCATCATCCCTTTGTACCTCCTCTGGAGACACCCGACATGACTGTTCTTCTGAACACGAGGAACAGTATGATGAGAGGCAATGAAATCACTACAACCGCAGCCATCATGGCAGGAATATTTTCTCTTCCGAAGCCATTCTCTCGTATCTCCTGAATACCGTTGGATACCAGGAAATAATTGGAATCATCGGTAATAAGTCTCGGCCATACATAAGAATTCCAGCATTCGATCACTTTGAGAATAACTATCGTGACAATTGTCGGTCTGGCAATCGGAATCATTACCTTTATCAGATACTTAAAATCGCTCGTGCCGTCTACTTTTGCCGCATAATACAAAGTATCGGGTATTGCTTCAAAATTCTCCTTCAAAAGATAGATATAGAATACCGAAGCAATTGACGGCAAAATCAGTCCCGGGAAGCTGTTTCTCAAATCAAGATTTGTGATAGTAACAAAATTGGTAATAATAACAAGCTCATTGGGTATCATCATCAACGCAAGGAAGCACACAAACACAATGTTCTTTCCCTTAAACTGAAGTCTGGCAAATGCATATGCAGCCAGGACAGTCACAACAAGCATTATCGCCGTAGTTGCAACGGTAAACACCGCTGTATTAACCAAATATTTGCCCAATGATACGGTCTTAAATGCATCGATATAGTTCTGCATTGTAGGATTTGAGGCATAAAACTTAGGGATATATTCGTTATTATACGAGCTATAGCTTTTTATAGAGGTCAGAATCATCCAATAAAACGGAAACAACACGATAATTGCCCAAATTGCCAGCAATATATAGGTAACTGTCTTTCCCGCTATATCTTTTACTCTGCTGCTCTTTTCTATCTGCTCAAGATCAGTCTTATTTTCCATACTTTAACCTTTATTTTAATTTGAACTTATTTCTTGGTTCTGTTACTTACCATCAGATTTATAACGGTAATCGTCAATACTATTGCAAACAGTATAATTGCTGCCGCAGACGCATACGAAGGATATCCGCCGCTGTCGCCGTACAGCATATCATATACATAACCTACTATCGTGTTCATCTCCGCGACATTCAAGTCCGTTCCGAACAGAGCTACCGCATCACTGTACGCCTTAAACGCTCCGATAAATCCTGTAATTATCAGATAAAAAATCATCGGTGAAATCATCGGCAAGGTAATTCGATAAAAAATCCTAAACTTTGAAGTACCGTCTACCTTTGCTGCACTGTAATACACGGGATTAACGCTCGCAAGCGCACTGGTCAAAATCAATACCTTAAAAGGCATTACTATCCAAATGGTATAAATGCACAGAACCATCATTTTTGCCCAATAAGGTCCATCAATGAAATCCACCGACTCTCCGCCGAATGCATTTATCAGCACGTTTACCATACCGTCTGAATATGCTGTTTTCTTGAACAAAATCATAAATACCAATCCTACCGCAAGTGTATTGGTTACATACGGAAGGAAATATATTGTCTGGAATAACTCCTTCAATTTTTTAATGGAATTCAATCCAAGCGATATCAACAATGCTATTCCGGTTGACAACGGAACAGTGATTATTACCAAAATGAATGTATTCTTTAACGCCTGCAAAAAATACGGGTCATGCAATACATAGCTGTAGTTATAAATACCCGTTCCAAAAAAGCTCTGAGAAGCGGAATTATAACCTTCTTCAAAAGAATAAATAAATACATCCACAAGCGGATATACCATGAATACCCCAAGGAACAACAATGCGGGCAGCAGGTATAACCATGCCTTAAAATTATTTCTTCCTGTTACTTCCATTAGCTGCCTCCGCAATTAAAATCTGATTCTTTCCTCAGTATCATAGTCAAAAATAAATACCTTCTTGGGATTCAAATCAAATGCCACGCTGTCCTTTCTTGTATCCACAAGATTATCTGAGCTGATTATTGCTCTCACATTTTTGCTCTGAGCCTCTTCCTTGGTACCTATGATACTTACATCACGACCCATAACCTCTACACGCGAAAGCTTAAGCTTCAAAGCGCCCTCCTCGGCAAGTTTAAAGCCCTCCGGACGTATTCCGACATAGACCTTACCATCCTGTACCTTCGGAGCATCCATTATTCCGTCCTTACCGATATAAATCTTGCCGTTCTTTACCTCTCCCTCAAATACATTAATCGCAGGAGTACCGAGGAATTTGGCAACAAACAGATTCTTAGGATCGTCATATATATCCTGAGGCTTACCAATCTGATGTACCACACCGGCCTTCATTACTATCATCAAATCACAGATGCTCATAGCCTCTTCCTGGTCATGAGTTACAAATATAGTGGTAATCTTGGTTTCATTCTGAATACGTCTGATTTCCTCACGTGTCTGGAGTCTGAGTCTTGCATCAAGGTTAGAAAGAGGCTCATCCAGCAAAAGAACCTTAGGCATCTTTACCAGCGCTCTTGCAATAGCAACTCTTTGCTGCTGTCCTCCGGAAAGTTCTGAAGGTCGGCGTGCCATCAGGTCTTCAATCTGCACCAGACGGGCAGCTTCCAAAGCCTTCTCCTCCATTACCTGTTTTGACAGTTTCTCTTTACCTTTCAGATTCTGTAAAGGAAACAGTATATTCTGTCTTACGGTAAGATGAGGGTATAAAGCATAATTCTGGAATACCAGTCCTATTCCTCTGTTTTCCGGAGGAAGTTTTGTAACATCATCATCGCCAAAGAAAATCTGACCCGATGTAGGTTTTTCAAGACCGCTTATAAGATTAAGAGTTGTACTTTTACCGCATCCTGAAGGACCCAGTAATCCAACGAGTTTTCCGTCGGGAATTGTAAAGTCAAAATCATTGACCGCAATAACCTCAACAGGATTCTTCTTATCTCTTCCCGGAAACTTTTTTGTCAAATTCTTTAATACTACTTCCATACTGTTTTCTCCCGCTAAACAACCTATTTATTACAACTATTTAATCCACATAGGTAATACTCTTATCAATACCATATATATCACAGTTCCGACACCAATCGAAACCAAAGTATTTCTCTTCCAAAGATGCACTGCAACCACTACAAGCAATGCCACTGCAGAACCTATTGCAGTAATACTAACACCCGTAGCAATACTCAACAATTCCCCTTTAATACAATATATTACCAATACAGTCATAATGGCTGCAGGCAACAAATCCGCCACCTTTTTAACTCGGTCAGGCATCTTCTTACCACCACCGAATATCATAAAAGGAATCGCTCTGAGCAAAAATGTAATGACAGCGGTGATTGCAATCAGCATCACCGTATACCAATTAAACTGCATTATCGCGTCCCTCCATCTTTACTATACAAGTGAATATAAATACAAAAGTGACCGTAATCAATAAAGCAGGTAATAAAAATTTATCGGCTCCAAATACAAACAAACATATCACCGCCGCCAACGCTCCAAAACCTGCAACTGCGCCATTCATTTTAGGCTTTTTCAATAACTGCTCAAGCAGTATAACCACAAACAGTGCAGTCATAGCAAAGTCAATACCTGTAAAATCAAACGGCAAAAACTCTCCAAGTAATGCTCCGAGCACAGAACCTATTATCCAATAACACTGGTCCATTAACGTGATCCAAAACCACGATTCTCTGTGTTTTTCATCAGGGTCTTCATTCTTACATCCACACAACACTGAATACGTCTCGTCTGTAAGGCCAAAAATCAAATACGGTCTCTGCCTTATCTTCTTAAATGACTCAACGAATGACAGTCCGTAAAACAGATGCCTGCTGTTTACAAATAATGTCGTAACCGCCATCGTAACAGGGCTGGCCGCAGCCACCATCAAAGGTACCATAGTAAACTGCATAGACCCTGCATACACAAACATACTGATAAAAAACGCCCATATATAATTGTATCCGGCTTCCTCCAACACAATTCCCCAGGCAATTCCAAGGAATAAGTATCCACACATTACGGGTAATGTCTTCGGAAAGGCATACTTAATATTCTTCTTCATAAAAGGAATTTATACTACCAATCATTATGAAAGCGACAGAGACGAATCCCTGTCGCTTCCGAATAATTATACTTTATAACAGCAATATTACTTCTCGGTAATCTCGCTATGAAGCTGCTGAAGTGACTTAGTCTCAGCGCTCTTGTTGCTTGCAAGGTACTCAATACCCTCGATAGTAGCACGAGCTGCAGCGATGGTTGTCATATAAGGAGTTCTGGTCTTGATTGCAGCCTTTCTGAGGTAGCTGTCATCGTTTACGCTGTCCTTACCAACAGGTGAGTTGATAATAAGACTGAAGTCTCCGTTGGTGATTCCATCAAGAACATTGGGACGGCCCTCAGAAAGCTTGTTAATCTTTGTAGCCTTAATACCGGCGCTTGTAATCAGGTCATAGGTATTGCCGGTTGCAACGATTTCAAAGCCTGCCTTGCTATATCTCTCAGCAAGAGGAACGATCTCTTCCTTGTCCTTTCTGTTTACAGAGATAAGAACCTTACCGCCCATAGGAAGCTTAGAACCAACACCTTCCTGAGCCTTGAAGAATGCCTCACCGTATGAAGGCGAAAGACCAAGTACCTCACCGGTAGATCTCATCTCGGGTCCGAGGATGGGGTCAACCTCCTGGAACATATTGAAGGGGAATGCTGCTTCCTTTACTCCGTAGTAAGGGATATTCTGCTCCTTAAGCGCGGGAACAGGTGAAGTTCTTCCGGTAAGCTCGCTGGTGATGATATCTGTAGCAATAGGAACCATTCTTACATTACATACCTTTGAAACAAGAGGAACTGTTCTAGATGCACGAGGGTTAGCCTCGAGTACATATACCTTACCCTTCTCAATTGCATACTGCATGTTCATAAGACCCTTTACATGCATCTCTTCTGCAATCTTTCTGGTGTATTCCTTAATAGTCTTAACATTCTCCTCAGAGATATGTACTGAAGGAATGATACAAGCAGAGTCACCTGAGTGGATACCTGCAAGCTCAACGTGCTCCATTACAGCAGGAACAAATGCATGAGTACCGTCACTGATTGCATCTGCCTCGCACTCAAGAGCATTGTTGAGGAATCTGTCGATAAGGATAGGTCTGTCGGGAGTAACACCTACAGCAGCCTTCATGTAATCAGCCATGCTGTTGTCATCATATACTACTTCCATTCCACGTCCGCCAAGTACGTATGAAGGACGTACCATTACAGGATAACCAATCTTATTGGCAATAGCTACTGCCTCATCAACTGTGGTAGCCATTCCTGATTCGGGCATAGGAATCTCGAGCTTATCCATCATATCTCTGAAGAGATCTCTGTCCTCTGCAAGATCGATTACAGCAGGTGAAGTTCCGAGGATCTTAACACCATTCTTCTCGAGGTCTGCAGCAAGATTAAGAGGAGTCTGTCCACCAAACTGAGCAATAACTCCGAGAGGCTTCTCCTTCTTGTAGATACTGAGTACATCCTCAAGAGTAAGAGGCTCGAAATAGAGCTTATCTGAGGTATCATAGTCGGTAGATACAGTCTCAGGGTTGCAGTTAACGATGATAGTCTCAAAGCCAAGCTTCTTGAGTGCAAGAGCTGCATGTACGCAACAATAGTCAAACTCAATACCCTGACCGATTCTGTTGGGACCACCACCGAGAATCATAATCTTCTTGTTATCGCTGGTAGGATTCTTATCCTCTGCATTATAGGTTGAATAATAATAAGCACTGTTCTCGGTACCTGATACATGAACACCTTCCCATGCTTCCTCAACACCGAGTGCAATTCTCTTATTTCTGATTTCATCCTCAGATACAGCAAGAAGCTGGCTGAGGTACTTATCAGAGAAGCCATCCTTTTTAGCCTTGATGAGAAGCTCATCTGCGGGAAGCTGACCCTTAGAAGCAAGGATTGCCTCTTCCTCTTCAACGAGTTCCTTCATCTGCTCAAGGAAATAATGCTTAACCTTTGTAATATTAAAGATTTCATCGGGAGTAGCACCCTTACGAAGTGCTTCATAGATGATGAAATATCTCTCTGAAGAAGGATCGATAAGCTTCTGAAGAAGCTCTTCCTTGGTAAGAGAGTCAAAATTCTTGGCATGTCCGAGTCCGTATCTTCCGGTCTCAAGTGATCTGATAGCCTTCTGGAATGCTTCCTTGAAGTTCTTACCGATACTCATAACCTCACCAACGGCACGCATCTGAGTACCAAGCTTGTCCTGTACATTCTTGAACTTCTCGAATGCCCATCTAGCAAACTTAATTACAACATAATCTCCGTCGGGAACATACTTATCAAGTGTACCGTATTTTCCGCAAGGAATATCCTTGAGGGTAAGTCCTGTTGCAAGCATTGCTGATACAAGTGCAATAGGGAAACCTGTTGCCTTTGAAGCAAGTGCAGAAGAACGTGAAGTACGAGGATTAATCTCGATTACAATGATTCTGTCAGAAACAGGATCATGTGCGAACTGTACGTTGGTACCACCTACAACCTGTACCTTATCTACAATCTTGTATGCCTGCTCTTGGAGCTTCTTCTGGCATTCCTCTGAAATAGTAAGCATAGGTGCTGAGCAGAATGAGTCTCCGGTATGAACTCCGAGAGGATCGATGTTCTCAATGAAGCATACGGTAATCATATTACCTTCGCTGTCACGTACAACCTCAAGCTCAAGCTCTTCCCATCCAAGAATAGATTCCTCTACAAGAACCTGTCCTACAAGGCTGGCCTGAAGACCTCTCTCACATACAACCTTAAGTTCGTCCTTGTTATATACAAGTCCGCCGCCGGCTCCACCCATAGTGTAAGCGGGACGAAGTACTACGGGATAACCAAGCTTATCAGCAATAGCAAGTGCTTCATCAACAGTATAAGCTACCTCTGAGCGAGCCATCTCGATACCAAGCTCATTCATGGTATTCTTGAATTCAATTCTGTCTTCACCACGCTCAATAGCATCTACCTGTACACCGATAACCTTTACATTGTACTTATCAAGCACGCCGGCTTTGTAAAGCTCTGAGCAAAGGTTAAGTCCTGACTGTCCTCCGAGGTTGGGAAGCAATGCATCAGGTCTTTCTTTTGCAATAATTGCCTCAAGTCTGTCCACGTTAAGAGGCTCGATGTAGGTAACATCTGCAGTCTCGGGATCGGTCATAATAGTTGCAGGGTTTGAGTTAACAAGTACGATTTCGTAACCAAGCTTTCTAAGAGCTTTGCACGCCTGAGTACCTGAGTAGTCGAACTCGCAGGCCTGTCCGATGACAATAGGGCCTGAACCAATTATCAATACTTTGTTGATGTCTGTTCTTTTAGGCATAGTAACCCCCTTATGTTTTTAAAATATATGCTTTGCATATTATAACAAAATATAAAAAAATTGGTAGATATTTTTTGATTTTTATCTACCAATTTTATTAGTTAAAATATGTGATTATTTATAATTTTTATTAAAAGATCAAAGCCATTGCAGATTTGATACTCTCAACAAGTTCATACAGATATACATTATCAACGCTCTCACTATGATAAGCAATGGTAATAAATCCGTAGAATGCACTGTTTGTAGCAAGAGGAATAGACATAATCTGTGATGAATCTGCTCTCAGCATGTTCTTTGACTTGTGGAACTTATCCCAATCAAGAGAGAACATAATCTTGGTGCTGTCATGATCCTTAAAGGTACTCAACCAGAACAACGGAACACTGTTATCAACATTCTCAGCTACAATTCCGAGTTTCTCAACATACTCAGACTTGATATAAATATTGTATGAAGTGATACCGGCCTTCTCAGCATATGCGGGAAGTGTATCTGCCAATGTATTGATGTTCTTGGCCTCACATACACCTGTAAAGAAGCCTGATGCGTCATAGAAGCAATCTCTTTCCTTAGCGAGTTCTTCAGCCTGCTTCTTAATAACTTCACGAGCTGCCTCAAAATCGATTGATGCACATCCGCAAGTAGCAGCCAAATCAAGTTTGCAAGGAATCATAACCTGGCTGTCAGCAGCAACACTTCCGCCTACAATACCTTCAAAAGTATCAAGGATAGCCTTTACTGTAGCAGCTGAATCATGAACCGCATTTGAAATCTTAGGAACATAATTAAGTCTCTCATCAGTAGCGCTCATACCGGTAATAATGGTCTGAGAAGGGATGCTGATGTTGTTTTTCTGGAAATAATTGCATGCATAGCTGGCGAGCTTGTCATCTGCACAGATAAATGCATTGGGAAGATAATTACCTGCGAAGAAATAATTGTTGAGATATTCAACAACCGATTCCTCACTGCCTGCCACTGCACCCATTCTGATATCCTCAATCTGAATCTGATGCTTGGTAAGAATCTCCTTGTATGCTTCAAGTCCGTCCGCAGACATTGCACTGCCGTCATTGTATCCAAGATAGTTAACGGCTGTTGCTCCGTGAACGCTGATTACATGTTCAGTGATCTCAGCATATGCGGTCTTATAGTCGTAATTAAGCTTGCAAGCTCCTGCAATCTTGCTGTTTACAGCTATTACAGGAATATTAGCTGACTTTGCATATTCAACGATGTCATTGATTGCGCCTTCATTGCAAATAAGCTCATCAAAGATAACAACCGCGTCCAAAGTGTTATATTTTATAAACTGGAAAATCTCCTTCTGCGAATCCATGCCTTCCGCTTCGTTTGCCAAATCAGAAAAAGGTGCAAACATATGCACATCAATGCCCTTCTCCTTAGCGGCATCACAAAGTGCATTAACAGCCTCATGAACCGAATTCTTCTGCAAACTTGTAAGGCATACGCCAATCTGCTTCTTGTCTCCCATTTGTTCACCTCTTATTACATAAAAATAGTTCTCTAAAACACTAAATTATATTATATATCTAAATTCATTTTATAAAAAGTACCTACTGACAAAATAATCAACATTTTTTATATGTCCCCAATAATTATATATCAGTATTTTATCTTATTATTTCAAACAGCAAAGTCTGTCCCGGACGCAATTTTACGCAATAACTGTACTCCGGAGCCTCCTCAATATTGGTGGTGGCATCCATCATGCGGTTTGGTTCCGGTAATTTTTTATACTCACTGTATACTGTGCCGCTTTCAATATCACGAATGCCCTTGCACTCATTTCTGACAACAATCTGTAAATCTCTCGGTGTATCGTTGTAAGAAACAGCCGCATATACATTGTTATCGTATGCATAAAGACTAAACTTAGGCTCACCGGCAAGGTAAACCTCCTGTCCCATCGAGATATGCTTTGCCATAGACATAATAACTTCTGCAGGCAATTTATACAAATCGGCAAAATTTTCAGGAACATTGAGCAGGAAAAATCTTCCTTTGCCGTAATTATCCTCAGTCATCACCGGGAAATTATTTTCATCGGCAACCACTGAAATATTACTGTTGGTAGCATTAGTCTTATAATCAAGTATTTCATACATAACAGGATTCTTACCGTATGCTTCGATAATAGTATTCCAGCTGTTGGCATTCTGTATCCTGTATCTGCCGCCAATTACATGACGTCCTGTTAATCTTACTGATGTAAAATCCTTAATACCTTTATCATACATCTTCTTAAAATAACCGAGTGTGACAACAGCATTTCCGCCCTTTCTCACATACTCCTCGAGTTTTTCTATAGAATCCTCTTCCTCAGCCGTCGATTCCGTAAATAATACAGCCGTAGCATCGGGAGTAAAATACGGTGAAGGATCGATAGCAATACCGCACATTCCGAGATAATTATATAGCTGATCCTCACCGTCGCCGTTAAAAGGCTCCCATGTTTTTACACCGATAGGATTACCCATCTTACCCAGATGATCGTCTATTCTGCGCAACGCCTTATTAATAGCCGGCAAAACAGTCAATCCGCCAAATATAGGCAGATTCCAAAGAAGCATCTCCTTGGCCTTGCCGTACAAAGTTCCCTGAAGCTGTTCTATTATCTGCGACATATTGCTGTCACAATCAAAAGGATCAACCCAGCCACCACCGTTTCGTCCGGGTGCAGTAGCTTCCATAAGTCGCATAATCGAATAAGATTCATATCGCTGAAGATGCTGCGTACTGTAAGGTGATCTGGTCTCGGTGCCGGTATATATTCCGTCAAAAATATCCTTTTGCTTGCCGGGATTAAAGCCACATTCCTGATAGCTCTCATACCAGTTGGGATATTTTATAACATACTTAACTCTCGGATTAATTTTCTTTGCAGCAGCGACAGCTTCCTTGGCAAAATTCTCCATCAATTCCAAGCGGTACTCTTTCCAAGAACGCTTACCCTTGGCTTCAATACACATTTCGCATCGACATGCTGTAAAAAAGAAATCATCAAGTATAAACTCATCAAAAACTTCCGCTAACTCACTTATCAACCGGAGCTGTTCTGCTTTATGAGCCGGATCTGTATAACAATATGTATCAAAAATAGAAGGTTTTCTGATTCCATTTACCAGTGTGGTACATGTAATTCCACCTGCAACCTCCAGCCCCCTGGATTCAGCTATTGCCTTGACAGCTCGCATTCTTTCCTTCGGTATTGACACTATTCCGCGGTGATTTTCTATGTACACCTTATCCAGATGAATTTCAGCCATAAAACTGTCAATCTTTTCCCCGATTTGATTGTCAGTCATTTCATCAATGTCATATGCCCTAATATAACTCACCAGCTTAAAGTTTTTATATTTTTCCATACCATACCCCGTTTCTTGGCAAATCGATTCTGTACCTTAATTTTATCATTGTCATAACTCCATAACCATACAACAACACTTCACTTTTATAACAAAATTTCAAATCAAGAAATATTTTAATCAATAATATTTTACTATCTTTATTGCAAGGTTATTAGTATAATAAATAACGCACTGATTTTAAGAAAATACGGAGAAAAATTATGGTATACAACAATATACTCGAAGCAGTCGGCCATACTCCTATGGTAAGACTCAATAAAATGGTTGATGAGGACAGCGCGGAAATCCTTGTTAAGTTCGAAGGAGTAAATGTAGGCGGTTCCATCAAAACCAGAACCGCACTCAATATGATTGAGGAAGCAGAAAAACAGGGGATCATTGACAAAGACACTATTATCGTCGAACCCACCAGCGGCAATCAGGGAATCGGACTCGCACTTGTAGGTGCTGTAAAAGGCTATCGTACAATTATTATCATGCCCGATTCGGTAAGTGAGGAACGTAGAAAGCTCGTAAGACATTACGGTGCTGAAGTAAAACTTATTCACGATGCCGGAGATATCGGAGCCTGCATAGACGAGTGCCTCCAGACCGCTCTCACTATGGCCAAGAAAAATCCCAAGGTATTTGTTCCCCAGCAGTTTGCTAATGAAAACAATACCATGGCTCACAAAAAACACACTGCACTTGAAATGATGGAACAGGTTGCCAAGCCTATCCACGGATTCTGCTCAGGCATCGGAACCGGCGGTACCCTAACAGGTATCGGCGAAGTTCTCAAAGCACAGTATCCCAACATGGAGATATGGGCAGTAGAGCCTGAAAATGCTGCTATCCTTGCAGGCGGAACCATCGGAACTCATCTTCAGATGGGTATCGGAGACGGAATCATCCCCGATATACTTAATCGCGATATCTACGATGATATCTATATTGTTAAGGATGATGAGGCATTAAACACTGCCAAGCGTCTTGCTCGCGAGGAAGGTTTGATGTGTGGCATTTCCAGCGGAACAAATGTTGCCGCAGCTCTTAAGCTTGCCAAGAAATTAGGAAAAGGAAAGACTGTTGTCACAGTACTTCCGGATACCGCAGAGAGATACTTCTCTACTCCTTTATTCGGTGAATAAAAGCATCTAAATATTGATTTTGTAATACTGATAAACAAAACGGGCCCTGTCTTTCGACAGAGCCCGTTTTTCCCCTTTATCTTCTCTATGAAGGAACAATCAAATATTACTGAATATATTCTGATGATTAATCCCCATTAAACCATCAGCTTGTAAATAGCTTCTACATCTTTCTGCTCGAGAGTTACGAATCCACCGATTTTTCCGCCCTCATTGCCTCTGCCGTAGCAGCAGGTATATGCAAGTTTCTCGATATCCTCTTCCTTAGCTCCGAGTTCTTCAAAATTCTTGGGCATTCCGATAGAAATCAGGAAGTTTCTGAGTGCCTCAATTCCTTCCTTTGCAGTACGCTCAGGATTTGCAAAATCCATCTGACATCCCCATACTCTTACAGCAATCTGAGCAAATCTCATAACATCATGCTGAAGGTTATAAGTAAATACAGCAGGCATAGTAACAGCAAGACCTGCACCGTGAGCACAATCATAAAGAGCTGAAAGCTCATGCTCAATCTGGTGACTGGTCCAATCCTGTGAACGTCCTACACCAACGATATTGTTGTGAGCAACCATTCCGGCCCACATAATATTAGCTCTTGCCTCATAATCATTGAGGTTGGCAATAACCTTAGGCGCCTCTTTCTTCATAGTAAGGATGAGTGACTCAATAAGACGATCTGTAACCTCTACATCCTTGGTATTGGTAAGATATCTCTCATAAAGATGAGCAATGATATCTGTGATACCACAAGCAGTCTGATATGCGGGAAGTGTCTGTGTAAGTTCAGGGTTAAGAATAGAGAACTTAGGTCTGTATGCCTCTCCGCTTGCACCTCTCTTAATCATGCCATCCTCATGAGTAATAACTGAGTCGGGTGAACCTTCCGAACCTGCAGCAGCGATTGTAAGAATGGTTCCTACAGGAAGTGCTTGTGTTACAGGCTTGCCCTGGTAGAAATCCCAGAAATCTCCATCATATACTGTACCTGCAGCAATTGCCTTAGCAGAGTCAATTGTACTTCCTCCGCCTACTGCAAGGATAAAATCTACATTCTCCTTCTTGCAAAGCTCGATTCCTTCGTATACCAATCCGCTTCTGGGATTGGGCATTACTCCGCCAAGCTCAACATATGAAACAGCAGCCTCATCAAGGGACTTTTTTACTCTGTCCAAAAGTCCGCTCTTTACTACAGATCCGCCTCCAAAATGGATGAGAACCTTAGAACCGCCAAATCTCTTAACAAGCTCACCTGCTTTTGCCTCTTCTCCCTTACCGAAAGCAAAATATGTAGGTGCATAAAAAGTAAAATTCTGCATTTATTATACCTCCAAAAACAAATAAACATTCCTTAAACAGTATATGACATGAATACAACTCAAAATATAAAAATAATTCGCAGAAATATGAGTTAGTAACATTTTTCTGCGAATTATTATTAAATACATTTAATTATTAAGCTTCTACAAGGCTATCTACATTGCTCTTGTCAACAACAGAAAGTCTGCATGTAATAAACTCATCAAGCTTCTCACCACCGACAATATTGTTGTACAGCCAGATAACGGGATCGTGGCCCTGTCCGAATGCATCCTGACCGATAGCAGCTGCAATAAGACCGTCCTTGATTGCTTTGAAAATCTCCTGATTATGGTCAAAGCAAACAACCGATACCTTGCCGGCAAGTCCACACTCCTTAATCGCATCAACAACAGAAATAGGGAATCCGTTAGTAAGATAAACCACATCTGTCTCCGGATGCTTTTTAAGCTGTTCCACTGCTACCTTGTACACATCATCCGCAGTATCAAGAACCTTTACCTCGTCAACAATTTTTACTCCCTTGCCGATTTCAATCTGCTTTCTGAAGGTGGTACTTCTTTCCTTATTAACGCCTACAGATAAGTCACCGGTAAGCATGAGCACATTACCATGCTTATTAAGATGCTTCTCTGCAGCTTTTGCAGCTATGATACCGGGGTCATTTGGATCCGGTCTCAAACATGCAATTTTGGGAATATCAGCGCTGCAATCGCAGTTATAAGCCATAAGCTTGATTCCCTTTTGAGCAGCCTCTTGGAAAAGATCATTGGCTCCTCCGAGGAAACCGGGGAATACTATACCGTCAAACTCTCTGTCGATAGCCGACCTGATGAATCTGCAAACCTGCTCATCAAGACCTTCTGTCGGAAGAATCGGCGAGTACTCAACCTCAGCATTTTTATCAATCAATTCATTCTTGGAATAAAGTGCACCACGTCTTACGCCCTGCCAGAAATCATTATCAAGCATACTCATAGTCAAAATCTTGACCTTATGGCTTGATGTTCTGTCCGTTGGAACTATAGCAGTATTAAACTGCTTAAGGAGTCCCTGAATACCTATCAGCATGCCTTTAAGAGCTTCTGTATTCTCACCAATCTTTGCTGACTCGGCGGCAACTTCCTGAGAAATTGCAGCAATTTCATGAGTACTGTCACTGATTGCCTGAGTGGTATCAAACAGCTGCTCTGCAGAAGTCTTGGTCTTTTCAGAATTATCCGACATCACATCAAACTTTTCAGAGATATTATTCATCTTGTCATTAATACTTAATGACTGTTCGGTAATCTTTCTGAAAGAACTGTTTACAGTATCAAAGGTTCCCTTACTTCTATTGTAGGTACCTTCGCAATTGGCAATAGATTCATTAACCAGCTGGCTGCTCTCAATAATCTCATTCAAGATCTCATCAATTGTAAGCATACCGTCTCTTGTCTTGGATGACATATCGTTCATTTCATCCGCAACAACAGCAAATCCTTTACCGGCCTGTCCCGCACGCGCAGCTTCGATTGAAGCATTAAGTGCCAAAAGCATTAACTGCTCACTGATTTCTACAATGAAATCACCAACCTCACCGATACGTTTGATTTCACTGTTAAATCTCGCAAGAATATCGTTAATCTTGTTAAGATCACCGGCCATAGCTCCCATCTCGTCCTGATATCCTTCAAGACTGGCAAGGCCGCTCTTACTTACTTCAACAGTATCCTCAAGTAGTTCCTTGATTATATGAATATCACCGTCAATTTCCTGCATCTGCTCGTTATTTGATTCAATCAAAGACAAATTATCTTTAACCAAATCCAACTGTTCTGCAGTCTTAACAGCCACATTGGTCGCTCCTTCGGCTATCTGCTCATTTCCATTGACATTAGCATCGACACTGTCAGATAACTCTGCAACCGAATCCGAAAGGGTAACCACGTTAACCTTTGTTGCTTCGACAAAAGTCATAAGATTGTTCTTGATGGAATTAAAAGCGCTTCCCATCTTAACTGTCGTATTGTCAGCACCATCTGTCGAAATATCATCAACATCAAGCTTGCCCTTTACAATCGTCTCAGCATTCTTAATCATATTCGCCTGGTTCTTATTTTTTCTCAAAATAATAATAACCAATGCCACAATCGCAAGCGCTTCAAGAATAGCTATAACCCCGAATAATATTTCCATTGCCCCTCCTATATATGCCTATTCATATAGGCAAATTACTCGCGATAATAATACACATATATTTCGCTGTCATATGCGTATTCATTACCTAATTTATTCTTGATTATATCGCAAAATGCATATAAACATCAACATTTTTCGCATATTTTTGTTAAAAAAGCTAAATCCGAAGAAGTCTCTTCTTTATTTTTATATGCTATAGAAGTCCACCTACCTGCCAAGATGTATCTTAACCAGTTCTAAAACCTTCTTTTCTCTTTGTATCATTATTTCATCAAAGAAATCATCACTTTTGTATTCAGAATTAACTTTAATTGCTTCATCTATATCCACATACTTTAAAATAAATTCCGCTTCTTTTTCATAATCATCCAAATTCTGATCAACTACATTTTCCTCGCATTCACACCAGAAATAATAGTTTTCCTGTTCAAAAATAGTATTATCCGTATAATTACTTTTCTGCCTGCGCATCACACTTCCAAATTCAGAAATTGATTCAGGTTTTACAACTAGCCCAACCTCTTCTTTAACTTCCCTTGCTAAAGCGACAGAAATATCTTCACCATCCTTGATGCCGCCGCCTGGGAATTTATAGTACCTTTCTTTAACGCTATATACCATTGCAATAATATTATCTTTTATAATAACCGCTCTTGCCGAAGGACGTCTAAAAACAGAATCATTTGGATCATAATCTTTTAAATCTATAGAAAACAATTCCTTCAATTTTGTTACTCCTTTTATCCATTAACTTTGCTTACTTCAACTCATCTATAATTATACTCAAACT
>JAKSRV010000159.1 GCA_024403435.1 Lachnospiraceae bacterium | reverse complement strand
ACATGATTAAAAAAATCATAGAGTTATCCAATGTAGCACGTAAGGAAGGTTTGCTTTCTCTTGAAGAGGCTGCGGCAGATATGGACGAGCCCTTTCTCAAGAAGGGTATTTTGCTCGTTGTAGACGGTACCGATCCCGATCTTGTAAGAGATATCATGCAGACTGAAATGGATAATGCGGAATCAAGACACAAGACTTGTGTAGGATTCTGGGATACATTGGGCGCGATGGGACCTGCCTGGGGTATGATTGGTACTCTTGTAGGTCTCGTTAACATGCTTAATAATATGTCTGATGCAAGCTCCATCGGTCCTTCAATGGCGGTTGCACTTATCACAACATTGTACGGTTCACTTCTTGCTAACTGGATTTGCGGACCCACTGCGGCAAAGCTCAAGGCCGATAACGCGGTGGAGATGGTTCAGAAGCAGGTAATGATAGAAGGTCTTTTGTCAATTCAGGCAGGAGAAAACCCTCGTGTTATTGAGGAAAAACTCAAGTCATTCCTTTCACCTAAGGATCGTGACGCGGCTTCCTCAGATCAGGGAGGTGAGTAACTGTGGGAAGACAGAAGAAGCAGGACGATCCCCCGGCAGGTTCGCCGGCCTGGATGGCCACCTTCTCCGATCTGATGAATTTGCTTCTTTGTTTCTTCGTATTGTTGTTCTCAATGTCAACAATCGATGAGGCAAAACTGAATGAGATTATAGCTTCAATGAACAGTTCCTTCAGTGTATTCACAGGAGGAGCTACCTCGATAGGTGAGGGCATACTTATCAGCAACGGTGTCAGTCAGCTCAATGATTTGGCTGAATACATCAACAGCATGGGTGTTGCCAATGCATCACAGGAGGATGAGGATCAGTTCCTTGAAAACGATCCTTCTCATGCGATAGTAGATACCGATGGTGAAAATGCCGGTTCGGAGGGCGAATCACAGAAGCTTGAGGAAATGGCTGAAGCTATTGAAGAAGCTAATCTGGCTGAGAATGAGCAGCTGGCAGAGATAATCGGTGAAGCAATCTATGAAAACGGATTGTCAGACCAGGTAGGCCTTTCATTTACATCACAGTATATTTTGCTTACTATGAAGGGCTCGCTGATGTTTGATTCCGGTTCAGCTGCACTTAAGACCGATTGCTATGACACACTCGACAAGATTGCACTTATTCTTGAGAGATATGCAGGTGCGGAGATTGAAATCGAAGGTCATACAGACAATGTTCCCATTTCGGGCGGTAAATATGCAAGCAACGAGGAGCTTTCGAGCGCTCGTGCACTTTCTGTATTTTATTATCTCTTGGATAACAGTACACTTGACAGTGCAAAGCTTAAGCATGCCGGTATGGGAGACAGAGTACCTATTGCAGACAATTCTACCGCAGAAGGCAGAAGCAAGAACAGACGTGTAGAGATTCGAATTTATAATGTGGCTAATTAAAAGCTGATTGACATTTGACCTGCCGAACAATAAAAGCTTGGTCGAATGTAAAGTGAGGTTTGGATATGAAGAAAAATCTGCTCGCTATAATTATTTTGGCACTGACAGTAGTAAATATTGCTCTTACCGCAGTTTTGATGATTCAGGTTATCAAGATGAACAATACAACAATTCCCGTTGTGACATCTGTAGCAACACATCTCAATATCATCAAGGGAGACAGCGGAGAGGAACAGGTTGCAAGTATCACACTTGAAGATACCGATGTTCGAGAGATTGCCAAGCAGATGAAGATTTCCCTCAAGGTGGAAGAGGGCGGTAAGCAGGTACACATGGTATGTGATGTATCACTTTTGCTTAATATGAATCATGAGGACTATGCTAAGTACAGCGAGAATTTTGATGTATATGAGACACTCATCAAGGATGCTATCAGCAGTGTGGTAAGCAAGCACACCGAGTCAGAGTGCAAGGAAGATATGGATGCACTTAAGGATGAGATTCTCAAGGCAATTCAGAATGATGTTTTCAATTCTGAGTTCGTCTACAAGGTAGCAATCAGTGAGGCTGTATTTGGCTAATCTTTTTGGACCGACTAAGTAACTGCCGGAGGTGAGACTGAGTGGGAGAGGTTCTTTCACAAAATGAAATAGATAATCTGCTTGCCGCACTGTCGACCGGTGAACTTGATGTAGATGCGATATCCGAATCGGATGAAAAGCAGGTAAAAAATTATGATTTTGGTCGTCCTACCAAATTCTCGAAAGAGCATTTGAGGACGTTGGAAATAATATTTGAACATTACGGAAGACTTGTATCGACCAATCTTCCGGTATATCTGAGAAAAAACGTACAGATTACTGTGGCGAGTTCCGAGACCGTTACTTTCAGCGAGTTTACGAATGCGCTTTCCAATCCGGTTATTCTCGGAATTGTTAATTTTGAGCCGCTCGATGGTAACATAATCATTGATTTGGCTTCCAATCTCGCTTATTCGATGATTGACAGAATGCTTGGCGGAGGCGGACAGCCTATTGACAAGCCCAGGGATTTCTCAGAAATAGAGATGACCATTGTACAGCGAATTTTGGTGTTGATGGTAAATCTTCTTCATGAACCCTGGAAGAATGTATTGGAAATTTCTCCGGTACTTCAGAGAGTAGAGACCAATCCTCAGTTCGCGCAGATTATTGCACCGAATGAGATGATAGCAATCGTTACGCTCAATATGAAGATCGGTGATATCGAAGGTTTTGTGAATGTCTGCTTACCTTTCATAACTCTTGAATCGGTAATGGATAAACTCAATACCAAGTACTGGTTCTCGACCATGAAGGAAAATCGTGATGAAAATTACGAGGAGTACATTGAGTCGATGATTCGCAGGGTGGATATTCCTATCCGTGCAATCCTCGGAACCAGCAGAATTTCAGTAGCCGAGTTTATGGATTTACAGGTCGGTGACTGTATTCGCCTTGATACCAAGGTGGATAACGAGATGGACGTTTATGTGGGTAATATTCGAAAATTCACTGCACTCCCCGGTATAGACAAAGACAGCTATGCTGTGAGAGTTACCTCAGTGATAAGAGAGGAGGAATAGCAGATGGACGGTGGAATGCTTTCTCAGGACGAGATTAATGCA
>JAKSRV010000158.1 GCA_024403435.1 Lachnospiraceae bacterium | reverse complement strand
ATAGGCATCTGATTGCGCTTGCGCAAAATCAGATGCCTATTTTTTTATTGCGACCAACGATATGAGCAAGAAGCGAAGCGGATTGCGAATATTGTACGCTTATACGATTGGTATGATAGCTCCGTATAGCATTGTTGGTTATTTCTATGCGATAAACGAAGGATATTGCAATATTTTTGTAATATTTTGCGCTTCGTTTTTATGGAATATACCCCCTGTTTATGGTAAAATATTTCTTAATGCTATGGAGGGCATTATTTTTGGACGAATACGCGATAATTGAGCTGATAGTACTTGTGCTGCTGATTTTTTTATCAGGCTTTTTTTCTTCGGCAGAAACCGCATTTACATCTGTCAGCAAAATAAGAATTCACAGTCTTGCAGAGGAAGGCAATAAGACTGCAAGGCTTGTTGATAAAATACTTGATAAAAAAAGCAAAATGCTGAGTGCTATATTAATCGGCAATAATATTGTAAATCTTACCGCTTCATCTCTTGCGACTGTGTTCGCGATGAGAATCAATATCTGGGTTGGACTGATGACTGCTATATTGACAGTGGTTATCATTATCTGTGGTGAGATTATTCCTAAGAATTGGGCTATGACGTACTGCGAGAAGATATCAATGTTGTACAGCGGTATCGTATATTCATTGATGATTGTATTGACACCGATTATTTTCGTTGTTGATTTTGTTTCCCGCACGGTACTTAAGATATTTAAGGCTGACAACTCATATCATGAGGCTATGACAGAGACAGAACTTAAGACATATGTAGATGTTAGCCATGAAGACGGTGTTATTGAGACAGAAGAAAGAGAAATGATACTTAACGTGTTTGAATTCTCTGATTCTGAGGCCAAGGATGTAATGATTCCGAGAGTTAATATGATTACCGTCAAGGTTTCGGATACCTATGATGAAGTACTTGATACATTTAAGGAGTCAATGTATACGAGACTTCCGGTATTTGAAGAAGACAAGGATGGTATGCAGGATAACTTCTTGGGAATCATTAATATTAAAGATTTCATCTTTTGTGATGATAAAGAGAAGTTCGTGGTAAGAGACTATATAAGAGATTGTATTTTTACTCATGAACACAAGAAGACAAGTGACCTCCTGGAGGAAATGAAGGACGGTGGGTCCAATATATCATTCGTGCTTAACGAATATGGTGATACCGTCGGTATGATTACCCTTGAGGATTTGCTTGAAGAGATTGTCGGTGAAATCAGAGATGAATATGATACCGATGAAGAGGATCTTCTTGAGAAAGTTGATGATAATACCTATCTGGTAGATGCGACAATGAATCTTGATGACCTTAATGATCTGCTTGAGACAGATATTGAGAGTGAAGATTATGATTCGGTTGGCGGTATTATTATTGAAAAACTTGACAGACTTCCCGAAAATGATGAGGAGGTAGTACTGGACAACGGTATTACGTTAAAGGTTGTTGGAATGGATCAGAACAGAATTGAAAATGTTCAGATTATTTTGCCGGAGCCTGAAGAGGAAGTCGTAGAAGATAATGATAACAAAGAGGATTAAATAATATATATAATGAGGAATGAAAAGATGAGTAATTTGACAGAAATCAGATGGCACGGTCGTGGTGGACAGGGTGCCAAGACCGCTGCTCTTTTGCTGGCAGATGTTGCGTTTCAGGCAGGAAAGCAGGTTCAGGGATTCCCAGAGTACGGTCCAGAGAGAATGGGAGCACCCATTACTGCATATGACAGAATCAGTGACAGCGAGATTCGTGTTCACTCTAATATTTATGAGCCCGATTATGTGGCTGTTGTAGACGATACACTGCTCAGCTCTGTAAATGTGACAGGCGGACTTAAGGCAGAAGGCGGTATCCTTATTAATACCCAGAAGAGCAAAGAGGAGATCATGCCTCTTCTCGGTGACTATACAGGCAAGGTATATGCGCTTGATGCAAGAAAGGTTAGTATTGCCACTCTTGGCAAATATTTTCCCAACACTCCTATGCTCGCAGCTATGGTTAAAATCAGCGGAGTAATGGAAATCGATGTATTTTTGAGAGAGATGAAGACCTCTCTTGAGCATAAATTTGCAAGAAAGCCTGAGGTACTTGAGGGTAACCTTAAGGCGCTTACAATGGCTATTGAGGAGGTACAGACATGGCGTTAAAGGCATCTGAAATTAATGAGCAGACCAGATGGCAGGACCTTACTGAGGGATTGTGTGTATATGAGCCTGCTACTTCAAAGGATTTTATGACCGGTGAGTGGAGAACACAGACACCTATTCTTGATAAAGAGAAGTGCAAGCAGTGCTTATTATGTGTTCCTTATTGCCCCGACAGCAGTATTCCTGTTAAGGACGGTAAGAGACTTGATTTTGATTACGATCATTGCAAAGGCTGTGGCATTTGTGTAAAGGCATGCCCCTTCAATGCAATTAGAATGGAGGACTAAGAATTATGCCTACAAAGACAAGAATGTCGGGAAATGAGGCTGTAGGACATGCTATAAAGCAGATTAATCCTGATGTTATGCCCGCTTTCCCTATCACACCTTCTACTGAAATTCCTCAGTTTGTAGCAAGCATGATTGCAAACGGAGAGATTGATACCGAATTTATTCCTGTTGAAAGTGAACACAGTGCAATGAGCGCTGCTATGGGTGCTGAAGCAGCAGGTGCAAGAACTATTACAGCTACCTCGTCAGCAGGTATGGCTCTTATGTGGGAGATGCTTTATTGTGCAGCTTCTTCAAGACTTCCCATTGTAATGGCTCTTGTTAACAGAGGTCTTACAGGTCCTTTGAATATCAATGCAGAGCATTCCGATTCAATGGGTGCAAGAGATTCCGGATGGATTCAGATTTATGCTGAATCAAATCAGGAGGTATATGATAATTTCCTTCAGGCTCACAGAATTGCTGAGGCAAAGGGCGTTCATCTTCCTGTAATGATTTGCCAGGATGGATTCATTACTTCTCACGCTGTACAGAACATTACACTTTGGGATGATGAGCCTATTAAGAAGTTTGTGGGAGAGTATGAGCCTGAGCATTATCTTCTTAAGGAAAATGAGCCTATGGCTATCGGACCTTATGC
>JAKSRV010000157.1 GCA_024403435.1 Lachnospiraceae bacterium | reverse complement strand
TAAGAAGCGTTACCCTTGGTGATATGCATATAATAATCACCGTCCATCTTGTAAAGCTCTGAAGTTATTCTGATATTGGCGGGAAGAGCATCCGCAAAAGACATTACCTGTGAAAGATTTGCAAATGCAAATACCGCCTCGGTAATCTCCGGAAGCTTCTCGGGATTACGCTTGGAATTCTTGCCGGCTTCTGCAGTTGCATCCTTTGATGCCGCCTTGTCACCGTCAGCCTTGGCAGCTCCGTTTGCTCCGGGAGCAGTTGCAGTCGCACCGCTTGCACCGGCATTACCAAATAAGCCCGCTCCGCTCAAAGTACTCTTGATAAACTCATCCATTGCCGTGTTTCCGCCAAGCTTGTCACTGTAATCGGTAAGCTTACCAACAAAATCCTTGAGGTGCTCCAAAAATGCATTTACCTTTCCTTTGTCATGGATATCAAAGGGCTCTTTCTCGGAGAATGTAAGTACCATTCCCTGATCGGGCACCATCATAATCTGCATTTCGAAAGCAAACTTTGGCGGCTGATAACCAACCTCATCGTGAGCCTGCTTTATTATTTCGTGCATCAATTCCTGCGCCTTATCGGTGCGAGTGAGAAAATCAGTGTACTCAACATTATATTGCTGCATCTCCTCGAAGGATATGAAGCACTTTATTGTATTGTCATCAACTCTTTCAATCTTCATAATCTTTCCTCTTTGCAATACGCCGCATGTGCCATCCGATCAAGCACAATTGAACAAATACATATCTATAGAAAATAGTGTATTAACAATAGCGTATACGCACACTTATTCTACATAATACCACTAATGGAAAATAAAGACAAATAAAAAGGATAGCCAAGGCCAAACGATAAATTAACCTCAACTATCCTTATTCATATAAAAATAATCTACATATCAAGTCTGTACAGCTTATGCGCATTTTCCCAGGTAGCTCTGACAATCTCTTCCTCGGGAATTCCTTTTATTTGTGACATCACTGTCACAATATATGGAATATTCAGAGAAGAATTTCTCTTTCCACGGTTAGGCACGGGTGACAAATACGGACAGTCCGTCTCAAGTACGATTTTTTCCATGGGAAGATACTCAACCGTCTCTACAAGCTTACGAGCATTTTTATAGGTAAGCACTCCACCGATACCAAAATAGAAATCCATATCTAGGAATTCTCGCGCCATCTCCTTGCTATAAGAATAGCAGTGTACCACTCCTCCGATTTCTCCGGCCTTGTGCTCACGCATGATGTCTGCAGTGTCCTTGGCTGCCTCACGTGAATGGATGATCACAGGCTTTCCTACCTCGCGGGCCAGTTCAAGCTGCCACTCAAACCATTTTTTCTGATCCTCTGGGCTCGTGGTGTCCCAGTAATAATCCAGACCTATCTCACCCAACGCCACACATTTGGGTTCTGCAATCAGCTGCTCTCTGAGCCATCGACAGTTTTCTTCAGACTCCTCGCCCATCAGTCCGCCTATTTCCTCGGGATGCACACCCAACGCACAGTATATGTGCTCATATTTTTTCGCAAGCTCCTGCGCCATATGGCTTGAAGCCACACTTGCACCCACATCCACGGCCTTACCGATTCCCTGCAAAGGAAGCGATTTTATCAATTCGTCCCTGTCTTCATCGAATGCATCATCGTCATAATGCGCATGTGTATCAAATATAGGCATAATTCTCCTTCATCGGCACATACTTTACATATATGCTCAATCTACCGTTAACCCCCGAATAATACCTTGCTATTATACCTTTACATCTTCCAAATGAATAGTCACATTTGACGAAATATATATCTAATTATTGTTGCATATTAAGTTCATAAAGCACCGCTTTTTTAGTATAATATTTACACAGAAATTTAAGGGTTTTTAATATGGCAATCACAGAAAATTTACTTTCCAAAATAAATGAATTAAAAAAGCAGCTGCCCGATAATGGACAACTGTCTTCTTTGCTTGCGGATATTGATGCGGAAATAGCTAATATCGATGCGGCCTACGACAAGTTTGATGCCGATTACTATTACAAATCTGCCCAATTCGAACAGCAGATAGGTATTATCGAAGGTCTTTCCACCAACTATGCCGCCGTTTATATCATTCCTCACGACCTCAAATATGTAATTCCAATCAAGGAACAGGTCATATGTGAGCTGTTAACCGAACCCGCTTCGGGAGCTTGGGGCTATAAGGAGCGCCTTATCAGCTACACCGATAAATACGTGCATCCCGATGATCGTGCCGATGTATTGGAAAAATTTGCCTTTGATAAGATGTGGCCATATATATTGGAAAAGGAGCAGTTCACTCATCATCTCAGACTGGTTATTGATGAAAAAATCCACTACTACTATATCACCGCCACTCATGTTAAGGGTCCCAACGATTCTCTCGATGCAGTAATGATGTGTTTCAGCTGTGAGGATGCGGTAATAGAGCGTGAGCAGCTGCGCACTTTATCCGAGATGGATATAATGACCGATATTTACAACAGAGGCACCGGTGAAAAGATGACTCGTACCATGCTGGACTCAGATGTTGTCGGTATGTTCTGTATTTTGGATGTAAATAATTTCAAGAATATCAATGACACACTTGGACATGCTATCGGCGATGAAGTTCTGATTAATTTTGCCAAAGAACTCAAGGCTTCTTTCAGACGTGATGATATCGTGTTCAGACTCGGTGGAGACGAATTTGCAGTATTTGCTCCGGGAATCACCTCAAGAAAGGTCGGAATTCGTATTCTCACCAGCTTCGTAGCACGTCTTAAGAATATTCATATCGATGGATTAGGAGACCGCGTTATAGAAGCCAGCATCGGAGCCATGATAACCGATTCCGATATCTCAGGCTTTGAGAATGTATACAACACAACAGATTCATATCTTTATGTAAGTAAAAACGGCAAAAATGAAGGAAATACCCTTACATTTGATCCCGACACGGAATATGCACTTATATAATGCCTGCTTCAGAATTATATAAATGTCTGATCTGAAAAGATTCTGTTTAATTTAATATCCATAAAAATACGCAAAGAAAAACCGGGTTATATCAACCCGGTTTTATATTTCGTGCACCGCCAGAGGCTCGAACTCTGGACACCCTGATTAAGAGTCAGGTGCTCTA
>JAKSRV010000156.1 GCA_024403435.1 Lachnospiraceae bacterium | reverse complement strand
GAAATAGCGGTTAATCCCTTTGAATACAGCTCAAATATTATTAAAGAGATGATAGTTAATTCGGACTATTTGTTTAAGTCTGATGTCAGTGAACTACGAATTCCGGAGTGCAGGATTTTTGCGGATAAGCTCAGGCTCCAGCAGGTGATTGACAATCTCTTTATGAATTCCTACAAGTATGCCGGTACTGACATTAAGCTTAGTGCGGAGATTAATGAGGATTATCTGGTGCTTCGAATTGCGGATAAAGGCCCGGGTGTAAAGGATAATGAACTGCCGCTTCTTAAGAATAAATATAAGCGTGGAAGCAATGTTGAGGGCAAGGACGGTGCCGGACTCGGACTTTATCTTACAGATTATTTTTTGCAAAACATGGATGGTAAGTTATCGCTTGAAAATTGCAACCCGGGATTTGCAGCAATTATATATTTAAGACTTATTTAAGGATTACTTAAAGGCATTTAAGAATTAAAAAGGTAATATACGTGCTGTAAGGAGGTTGTACATTATGAAAACAATTATTGAAACACAGAAGCTTTGCAAGACTTTTTCGAACGGAGGTCTTCAGCAGCACGTATTAAGAAATATCGATTTGGAAATATATGAGGGAGATTTTACCGTAATCATGGGTGCATCAGGCGCCGGTAAATCTACCCTTCTCTATGCTCTGTCAGGAATGGATAAGCCCACTCTCGGTAAGGTGATTGTGGGTGATTCTGATATTACCAAGATGAATACCGATGAACTTGCTCTTTTCAGAAGAAGCAACTGTGGCTTTGTGTTCCAGCAGATATATCTCGTTGATTCTATGAGTATCCTCGACAATGTATTGTCCGCCGGACTTCTTGTTAATAAGGACCGCAAGGCTGTAGCAGCCAAGGCGAAGGAAATCCTGAAGGCGGTAGATATCGAGGAGCATCTTTGGAAGAAATTCCCCACTCAGATTTCAGGCGGTGAGGCACAGCGTGTAGGAATCGCTCGTGCACTTATTAACAGTCCCAAGATTGTATTTGCGGACGAACCTACCGGAGCACTTAACTCTAAGACCGGTAGAGACGTGCTGGATGCACTCACCGAGTTTAACAATAAGGGACAGTCTATAGTGATGGTTACACATGATATTGTGAGCGCACGTCGCGGCAGCAGAGTTCTGTATGTCAAGGACGGTGAGATTGCAGGTGTATGCGAGCTTGGAAAGTATGTTCCCGATGATAAGGAGCGCCACAGTAAGCTTAGCGATTTCCTTGTGTCTATGGGTTGGTAAAGCGGGGGATGGATTATGGAAAAAATTATCTTACTTGCCAAAGCCAATTTTAAGAAAAACAAGGGAACTTCAATTGGTCTGCTCTTGCTTATAATGCTGGCGACCATGATTATCGGAATAGCACTTTTGACCTTCACGGATGCTTATCCTACCTCTCGCACTGAGGCTGAGAGATTGAACGCGGGAGACGGGTTTATTTTTATCAGTAATAATCTGACCGGACTGGATGACGAAACCATTGGAGAATTGATGGAGGACAGCGTTGATCATTATGAGATTTTCCACTGCATGGGCTACAACAATATCAGTCTTCCCTTTGGTGACGGTGAACTTTCAGAGACAGTGGTTATGTATGATTCGCGCATATTTGAGGATGGAAAAGGCGGATTTAAGAGTGATAAAAATGCTGCTGCGATAGACCGCATAGAAGTGGTTGTCGAGGATACCTCAATTACCGAAAACTACCTGTACCTGCCTTATCAGTTTTACACCGGTGGTGGCGTGAAGCTTGGCGATGATTACACCTTTGAATTTCATGGTGATAAAAGAACCTTAAAGGTCAAGGGATTTTTGAACTCTACCTATTTTGGCTGTAACAATAACGGAGTCTATGTACTGATTCTTGATGATGACAATTATGCAACAATCAGTGAGCGTGATGAAGCTTTTGCAGAACGGGTTGTAGTTAATTACATTCTTAAAGATGGAGTTAAAGATTCAAAATTTATAATTACTCTTCAGAATGATATTCTGGATGTCAATCCGCATGCTATTGTGTCAAATAATGATATGAAGACTGCGATAGGTAACAGAAGCTTTATATCGTTGATAATTGCAATATCGTTACTGGTAGTTATTTTCATTATGATGATTGTGATTGTGATGATGCTTGCGAGCTGCATATCCAACTATGTCAGAGAGAACATGAAGACTATAGGCGCGCTCAAGGCCATCGGATATACCAGCAGCAATATCAGAGCATCCTTGATATGTCTGTTTGGATTTATCGCTGTAATCGGAAGTGTATTGGGTATATGCCTTTCATATGTGTTTATGCCTATAATTGCCAAGATTGTAGTTGGCCAGATGGGTCTGCCCTATGTAGTGAAGTTTAGTTTGTTTGGTACCGTAATCTCAGTAGGTTCTGTTGTGTTATTTATTTTTGCGTTAACCGGCATATCGACCGCTATTATCAAAAAAATCGAACCGATTGTTGCGCTCAGAAACGGAATGGAATCGCACAATTACAAGAAAAACAGAGTGAGTCTTGAGTCTTCTGTTCTCGGACTTGATGTGAGTCTGGCAATGAAGACCTTGTTCACCAATATGAAGCAGAATGTTATCTCATTTATGGTAATAGGTTTTTGCGTATTTATCTGTGTAATCGGCCTTCTTATGTATGAGAATTTCAACAGAAATCCCAAGGTTGGAATTCTTACCTTCGAAACAAGCAGCGGAATTCTTGCAGTGGACATTGAAACCAAGGACGTTGCCATTGAGTATCTTGAGGGCTGTGAGAATGTAAGCAACATCAGAAATATGATTCAGATGTTCCTAAACTATAATGACGAAGAGACCTTGGTCACATATGTCCTTGATAATGTTGAAAACATGAACAACAAGGAGGTTTGCTACAAGGGAAGGCTCCCGAAGTACGATAATGAAGTGGCTGTAAGCGGTATGTTTGCTAATAATTACGGTATGAAAATCGGTGATGAAATCGAGCTTAAATACGGTAGCAACACTTACAAGTATTTGATTACCGGTTATATTCAGACCTGCAACAATTACGGACGAGAGGCTCTGCTCAGTGAGGAGGCTTGCAATCATTTACTTGATGAGAATACCGTGGGAGCATATCTGTGGTTCGATTGCAGTGATAAATCTCAGGTAAACAATATACTCAATACTTTTTCAGATGAGCACGGATCACATGTTATTTC
>JAKSRV010000155.1 GCA_024403435.1 Lachnospiraceae bacterium | reverse complement strand
AACACTATTACATAAATTACTAAATATGAAACGAGGACTTAATTATGGAGAAAGTATTGGAAATTAACGGACTTTGCAAAACCTATCCAGGCTTTGCTCTTAAAAATGTAAGCTTTTCAATTGAGAAGGGATCGATAATGGGTTTTGTCGGCAGAAACGGTGCCGGCAAGAGCACAACACTCCGCTCAATATTAAACTTCGTTCATCCCGACAGCGGATCAATCAAGATTTTCGGAATGGATTTTAAGACCGCAGAGGATACAATCAAGCAAAAGATCGGATACGCATCAAGCGGCACCGACTATTATCCCAGAAAGACTGTCGGACAGATTATTGCTTGCACCAGGAACTTCTATCCAACCTGGAGCGACGAAGTATGCAAGACATATCTTGAGAAATTCAATCTGGATGCTTCCAAGAAAATCTGCCAGCTTTCCGAAGGAATGAAGGTAAAGCTCCATCTGGTGCTTGCCCTCTCACACGGAGCAGAGCTGCTTATCCTAGACGAGCCCACCAGCGGCCTTGACCCCGTATCACGCGAGGAGCTGGTTATCATTTTCCGCAAGCTTGCGAGCAAAGGAGTGACCATTCTTTTTTCAACACACATCACAAGCGATTTGGAAAAATGTGCAGACCACATCACCTACATCAAAAAGGGTGAAATACTTGCATCAAAAACCATTGAAGAGTTTCTCGCTGATTACGCACCCAAACTCACCACTCTCGAGGATATAATGGTTCATCTCGAGGTTGAAACGGAGGAATAAATCATGAAGACCTTATTAAAGAAAGAATTCACATTTTCAGCCAATATTCTCACATACATTTTCATTGCAGCTGCATTGATGACCTTCATCCCCGGCTATCCGATTCTGTGCGGTCCGTTCTTCGTATGCATGGGTATTTTTTATACCTTCCAGAGCGCACGTGAGGGAAATGACATACTCTTCTCATCTCTTCTTCCGGTTAAAAAGGGAGATGTTGTAAGAGCCCGCTACATCTTTTCAGTCATCATCGAAGCTATAGCTTTCGCAGTTATCGTTGCAGTTACTTTCATCAGAATGTTTTTGATTTCCGATGCAGCTCCTTACGTAAACAATGCACTTATGAATGCCAATCTTATGTCGCTCGGCTTTGCATTACTGATTTTCGCAGCCTTCAACATGTTCTTCATCGGAGGCTTTTGGAAGGATGCATACAAAATCGGCAAGCCTTTTCTGGTATCATGCATTGTAACCTTCCTTATCCTCGGAGTAGGCGAAACACTTCACCATCTTCCCGGACTTATGGCTCTCAATACTCCCATGGGAATGCTCGAAATTCAACTGCCAATTCTGATTGCTTCTGTTATAATTTATATCGTAACTACAATAATTTCTTGCGATATGTCAGTTAAGTCTTTTGAGCGCATCGACCTGACACTCTGACATGTCGGTATCGGATCAGTCATATGAATATTAAAGCAATCATAAATGAAAAATATATAGAAAAGGAGCTTCATGTCTGTAGCAACAAGATGGATTCTGAAGTTACGGACATGATTGCCTCCATAGACCGTCTGATTAACAACGGCTTCCCGGTGAAGGCTGCGAACGGTGATACCGTTCCCGTATATCCCCGGGATATTTTTTCTGTGTACGCTGAGAGTCAAAAAGTGTATATAAGGACCGCCGACGGCACCTTTGAATCATCGCGAAAGCTGTATGAACTCGAGGATGACCTTGATGAGGCACAGTTTATCCGCATCTCACGCGCCGAGATTGTAAACATCAAAAAAATCAAGCGTCTTGACCTGGGGATATCCGGCACCATTAAGGTAATAATGTCCGATGGCAGCGAAAGCTATACCTCCAGACGAAATGTAACCAAGCTGAAAAAAGCTTTGAGTATGAAATGAGGTCCTACATGAAAAAAATAATTATAAGAACCATAAAAGGCTTTGCATATTCCTGCTGCTGTTCAATGGTCGCACTGTTCCTGATTGAATTCATATCAACTGCCCTCGGCCACAGACTCTCTCCACTTACCCCTGAGTTCATCTCATACTTTCCTTCTGAGACGATAGCTCTCGAGGTCGATTTTCTTCTGTACGGAGTTTTTGGCACTGCATTTTCGATGATGACCTTCATATACGAAAAGGATTCCATCGGATTCGTGCTGCAAAACGTGATTTACTGTTTTGCCACCGCTGCTGTATGGATTCCGATTGTTACATTCATCTGGCAACTTTGGAAGTATCCCGAAGCTCTCATATGCACTGTAATAGGCTTTATCGTAACCTACATCATCATAACTGTAGCAACATACAACAAAGCCCGTAAAGACATTTCCGAAGTAAACCGTATGCTCAGCGAGGAATAAGTATTCGCGCAATTTTTAGATATCTTTAATAAAATAAGAATTGCTATAATACTCATATCGCATTATGATTAATACAGTTTGTTTTGGAGGTTTTATATATGAAGTTTTTACGTATGGACAGCCCTATGATGCATTTTCTGAGCAAGGTTGCTGATGTTGTAATCATCAATCTTCTCACCATAGTATTATGCATCCCTGTCATTACAGTCGGCGCGGCATTTACCGCAATGCACTATTCATGTCTGAAAATCGTGCGCGGCGAAGAATCGTCAATTGTACAGCTTTACTTCCATTCCTTTAAGGAAAATTTCAAGCAGTCCACAATAATCTGGCTGACAATGCTTGTCATTTGGGCATTCCTTGGATTCGATTTCTTTTTCCTGTATACCAACGTATCGGTTGTCGGTTCGTATGTATTCTGGGGACTTTTGGTAATCGCTATCCTCTTTGCAATGGTTTGCAATATGGTATACCCTCTTCAGGCAAAATTTGCCAACCCGATAAGAAGAACCTGGAAGCTTGCTTTTGTATATTCAATCAGACATTTACCCAGCACCATTATCATCGCTATAGTAACTGTAATTCCATTCGCAGGAATGTACTATCTGATGATAATCCTTCCACTGTTTCTCTGTGTATGCTTCTCAGGTCCCGGTATGATAGCTGCCGCTCTGTACAACAAGCCTTTCAAGAAGATTGAGGACAAGTACCGCGCAGCTCATCCCGAAGAATTTCCCGATGAAGAGGACGAGCATATCTTTGATGACGAAGCTGAAATGGCTGCCGAGGAAGCTGATAAGAAGGCTAAGGAAGCCGAGAAAAAGTCAAAATAAGCAATTCAAATATAAAACGGGCCTGTGCC
>JAKSRV010000154.1 GCA_024403435.1 Lachnospiraceae bacterium | reverse complement strand
GTTGTGGCAGAGCTTTTGATTCCTTATTTCATGGGATGGATTATTGACAGAGGTATCTATAATCCGGACGAATCGCTCAGAATGCATAATATTGTACTCTATGGCGGACTGATGATAGGCATGGCTTTTATTGGATTGTTTGGTGGTATGCTCGGTGGGCGTTTGGGAGCAAAAGCATCAACCGGTCTTGCGCGTAATCTTCGTGAGACTATGTACAATACTATTCAGACCTTTTCATTTTCAAATATTGATAAGTTCTCGGCATCGGGTCTTGTTACTCGTATGACAACCGATATTACCAATATTCAGCAGGCTTATCAGATGATGCTCAGAATTACTGTAAGAGCACCGCTTACAATGATTATTGCACTTATTCTTGCATTCAGAATCAATTCAAGAATTGCAATGATTTATCTTATTGCACTTGGTATACTTGCGGTTGTTATGATTACCATTATGATGACTGCGATGCCTTTCTTCAGACAGGCATTTCCCAAGTATGATGCTTTGAATGAGTCGGTTCAGGAAAATGTGTCTGCAATCAGAGTTGTTAAGGCATATGTTCGTGAGAAGCAGGAAACTGAAAAATTCCACAATGCTTCAAACGCTATTTATAAGATTTTCACCAAGGCAGAGGGAAGAGTAGCATACAACTGGCCTATCCTTTCTCTTATCGCATATACCTGTATTATTATTATCAGCTGGCGCGGAGCCAAGATGATTGTAAACGGTGTTGACGGAATGACTACAGGTCAGCTTGCCAGCCTGCTTTCATACTGCATGAGTATCCTTTTCAGTATGATGATGGTTGCGATGGTATTTGTAATGCTTTCAATGAGCTTTGCAAGTATGGAACGTGTAGCCGAGGTGCTCAATGAGACTCCGGATATCACCAATCCCGAGAATCCTTGTATGGAAGTTGCTGACGGAAGCATCGTATTTAAGGATGTAGAGTTTTCTTACCACAAGGAAGGCGGCGAGCCTGTACTTAAGGATATTGACCTTGAGATTAAATCAGGTGAGACTATCGGTATCATGGGTGCTACAGGTTCAGCCAAGTCGAGCCTTGTTAACCTGATCAGCCGTCTCTATGACGTTGATGAGGGCGAAGTTATAGTCGGAGGAAAAAATGTAAAGGAATACGATTTGGAGGTGCTGAGAAATCAGGTTTCCGTCGTACTTCAGAAGAATGTTCTTTTCTCCGGAAGCATATATGATAATCTCCGCTGGGGTAATAAGGAGGCTACCGATGAAGAATGTCGCGAGGCATGTCGTTTGGCATGTGCAGACGATTTTATTTCTTCATTCCCCGATGGATATGATACACATATAGAGCAGGGTGGTACCAATGTATCCGGCGGACAAAAGCAGAGACTTTGTATCGCGCGTGCACTTCTTAAGAAACCTAAGATTCTGATTTTGGATGATTCTACCAGCGCAGTTGATACTGCAACAGACGCCAAAATCAAAAAGGCTTTCAAAGAGGCCATTCCCGGAACTACCAAGATTATTATTGCTCAGCGTATCAGTTCAATTCAGGAGGCTGACCGTATTATCGTACTTGACGATGGTAAGGTAAATGCTTTTGATACTCACGAGAATCTTGTTGCCAACAATGACATATATAGAGAAGTTTACGAATCACAGACCGGTGGTTCGGGAGACTTCGATGAAACGGAGGTGGGTTAAATGCCGAGACCGGGACAAATGATGGGCAGACCCAAGCCGAAGCTTGAAAATCCTATGGGGATTTTTAAGAGAATTTTGGGCTACGTTTTCAGATCATATTTAGTTCATTGTATTATTGTTTTTATCTGTATTGTTGCAGGTGTATTGTGTAATCTCCAGGGTACTTTGTTTATGGGAGACCTTATTGACAAGTATCTTGATCCTATGGTTGAAGGAACATTGGGAATAGATGAAGGTTTTGCTCTTCTTACTCAGGCTATTATCAAGGTTGCAATTTTCTATTTGATCGGAGTTGTTACAGGATTTGCCAGAGAATATACAATGATTTATATCACTCAGGGAACACTGAGAGATATGAGAAATGAGCTGTTTGCGAAGATGGAAAAGCTTCCTATCAGCTACTTTGATTCACATACCCATGGTGATATCATGTCGACCTACACCAATGATATCGACACCATGAGACAGATGATTAGCCAGAGTATTCCTCAGGTTATTCAGTCCGGATTTACTATTGTATCTACATTGGTTGCAATGATTGCACTGAGTGTTCCTCTTACCGGAGTTACACTTTTGATGGTTGTTGTAATGGTTGCTTCGACAAGCTTTATTGCAGGACGTTCCGGTAAGAATTTCGTTGAACAGCAGAAAAAGCTCGGTGCTGTAAACGGATTCATTGAGGAAATGATTAACGGACAGAAGGTTGTTAAGGTATTCTGCCACGAAGAAGAGGGTAAAGCTAAGTTCAAGGAACTTAATGATTCGCTCTTTGTAAGTGCCGATAAGGCTAACGGATACGTTAATATTCTGATGCCAATAAATGCACAGCTCGGTAATGTAAGCTATGTAGTTTGTGCTATTGTCGGTGGTGTACTTGCTATCCTGGTTAATCCTGCAAGCTTTTGGGCTATATCGGTAGGTGACTATGTAGCATTCCTTTCACTCAACAAAGGATTCTCGATGCCGATTAACCAGGTGTCACAGCAGTTTAATGCCATTGTTATGGCTCTTGCAGGTGCAGACAGAATTTTCAGACTCATGGATGAAAAGCCTGAACTTGACGAGGGATATGTAACACTTGTCAATTCGAACGTAGATAAAGCCGGAAACATTACCGAATGTGAGAAGCATACCGGTACATGGGCATGGAAACACACACATCAGGCTACCGGAGAGGTTGAATACAAAGCACTTGAGGGTGATGTTGTATTCGATATGGTTGATTTCGGATATGTACCTGAGAAGATGGTTCTTCATGATATTGAGCTTCATGCACTTCCCGGACAGAAGATTGCATTTGTAGGTTCTACCGGTGCAGGAAAGACTACCATCACCAATCTTATTAACCGTTTCTATGATATTCAGGACGGTAAGATTCGTTACGACGGAATCAATGTCAATAAGATTGCAAAATCGGACCTTCGCCGTTCGCTTGGAATAGTACTCCAGGATACACATCTTTTCACCGGTACTATCGCTGAGAATATCCGTTTTGGTAAGCTCGATGCGACCGATGAAGAGGTTAAGGCAGCAGCAAGGCTTGCCAATGCGGAGAGCTTTATTAAGAAGCTTCCTGATGGATATGACACAATGCTTACCGGAGACGGTGCTAACTTAAGCCA